>JAFQLT010000112.1 GCA_017396545.1 Bacteroidaceae bacterium
TCGTCGTTGCTGTAAGAAAACGCTAAATCGCTAATCTTTAACATACTCACATCATTTAATCGTTATACTTTTTGCTTATCTTACGTGTACTACCTTAATAGTACACTGCAAAGGTATAGCTTTTTATTAAATGTGCAATAGCCGAAGCACTTTTTTTCTAAAAAAAATGAAGAAAGATTAAAAGTCTTGGTTGCTCACCTCGGTTTTTCCTTCAGTGCGCATAGCTATCTCGTTTCTTTTTATTACCTTCGCGAAATGAATGGCATAAACACATATATTATATAATATAAGCTATGGCAAAACGATTCCTTATGACCCTTGCAGCCGGTGTGCTGCTTACGCTCGGCATACAGGCAGCCGAGGAGATTACCATCCGCAAGATGACGAACGGTGAGTACAGCGCCCACGGTGTGGGCGGCATGCGCTCCATGAACGATGGCGACCACTACATGATGATTGGCGGTGGTGGCACTTGCCTCGTACGCTATGCCTTCAAGACGGGCGAAGTAGTGGATACGCTGTTCGATGTGAAGAGCGCCCGGGGGTGCGACTTCAAGCGTTTCGACGGCTACATCATGTCGCCTGCCGAAGACCGCATACTCATACAGACCAAGACCAACTACATCTACCGCCGCTCGTTCACAGCCGAGTACTACATCTACGACGTGAAGAACCGCAAGATGGCTCCACTCTCTACCGGTGGTCCGCAGCAGGTGCCCTCATTCTCACCCGACGGCAAGATGATAGCCTTCGTACGCGACAACAATATCCATTTAGTGAAGCTGATGTTTGGCAACAGCGAGTCGCAGGTGACTACCGACGGCAAGTTCAACGAGGTGCTCAACGGTATCCCCGATTGGGTGTACGAGGAGGAGTTCACCATGAACAAGTGCTATGAGTTCAGCGCCGACAGCAAGATGATAGCCTATGTGAAGAGCGTAGAGAGCCACGTGCCCTCGTTCTCCTTCGCCATGTATCGCGGCATGGCTCCCAGCCATGAGGCCAACGCCCTCTACCCCGGTGCCTACACCTACAAGTATCCGTTGCCCGGAGTGGACAACTCGAAGGTGAGCGTACACACCTACGACATCAAGTCGAAGGTGACCCGCCAGATGGACCTGCAGATTGACGAGGAGGACTACATCCCCCGCATACACTTCACCTCCGACCCCGAGAAGCTGGCCATCGTCACCCTCAACCGCCACCAGAGTCGCATGGACATGTACATGGCCAATCCGCGCTCTACCGTATGCAAGCTGGTGCTGCGCGAGGAGTCGCCCACCTACATCAACGAGCCCACCTACCAGGACATCCGCTTCTACCCGAACAATTTCATTCTGCAGAGCCAGCGCAACAACTACAACCACCTGTACCTCTACAACCTCAACGGACAGCTGGTGCGCCAGCTCACCGACGGCGAGTACGAGGTGACTAACTTCTACGGATGGGATGAGAAGACGGGCGACCTCTACTACCAGAGCAACGAGCCCAGCCCCATGCGCCGCGCCATATACCACATCAACAAGAAGGGCAAGAAGACCCGCCTCACCCCGGAGACGGGCACAAGCGATGCCACCTTCAGCAACAACCTGCAGTACTATGTGCATACCCACTCGGACCTCCACACGCCCAACGTCATCACCATCGAGAACGTCAAGGGCAAGGTAATGAAGACCTTGGTGGACAACAAGGCGTTGGCCGAGAAGCTGAACCAGCCCGGAATGCCCACGAAGGAGTTCTTCCAGTTCACCACCTCGAACGGCACCCAGCTCAACGGCTGGATGGTGAAGCCTGCCGAGAATTCAGAATTCAGAATTCAAAATTCAAAACTTCCCGTCATCATGTACCAATACAGCGGTCCCGGATCGCAGGAGGTGCTCGACAGCTGGCGTTCGGGCTTCTATGGCGGACTCGTATGGGAGTCGTTCCTCGCCCAGCAGGGCTACATCGTGGTGTGTGTGGACGGACGAGGCACAGGCAGTCGCGGTGCCGAGTTCAAGAACTGCACCTACCTTGAGCTGGGTCTGCGCGAGTCGGAAGACCAGGTAGAGACGGCCAAGTACCTCGCCACCCTACCCTATGTCGACGGCAGCCGCATCGGTATCTGGGGATGGAGCTTCGGCGGCTACAACACGCTGATGGCCATGTCGTCGGGCGAGTCCGTCTTCAAGGCCGGTATCGCGGTAGCTCCCCCGACAAGCTGGAAATACTACGACTCGGTATATACGGAGCGTTTCATGCGTACACCGCAAGAGAATGGCGACAACTACGAGAAGACCTCACCCATGAGCCGCGCCGCCAACCTCAATGGCAGCTTGCTGCTGATGCACGGATTGGCCGACGACAACGTACACGTGCGCAACAGCATAGAGTACTCGGAGGCACTGGTACAGGCCGACAAGCAGTTCGACATGTTCTACTACGCCAACCGTAACCACAGCATCTACGGCGGCAACACCCGCTACCACATCTTCACCAAGATGCTCAACTTCTGGAACGAGAAGCTGAAGTAAAGGAAGAAAAGCACTGCATACAATAATAAAGGTACCGCGCGCGGTACCTTTATTATTATGTAATATATAAAAAACTCTTACATCACCATAAACTTCTTGCCGTTCTGAATGTAGATACCAGCTGGCAGATGCTCAAGAGTGTTGCGTATGCGCATGCCATTCATATTATATATAGGAGCATCGGCATCCTCGCCTACGATGACATCAGCTATTTCGGTTTCCATACCGACAAAATTCGTGAACTCCTTCCACACCTCGGCAGCCTGGTAGTCGGCTACAGAAACGGCAGGCACATATACCGGGATAGAGGTGTTCACATCGCTGAACGAACCCGAACCGCAAGTCGGCGGGGTCGCAGCATGGCAGGTGATGGAGGTGAGGCGTCTGCAATTAGAGAAAGCACTGGCTCCAATACTCGTCATACTCTCGGGGAGGGTGATGGAGGTGAGGCGACTGCAATTAGCGAAAGCACCGACTCCAATACTCGTCACACCTTCGGGAATGACTATGGAATGAGAACCACCTCGTAGAAAGTCATAAAATGCATGATCCCCTATCGCAGTTATACCCTCTGGGATAATAGTAGTACGACAGCCTAACACCAACGTATTGCTCTTGCTTTCTATGATTGCATTGCAATTGTTGCGTGAATCATAGCAAGGATTTCCCTCTGCAACAGAAATGGATGTAAGGTTACAAGCATAGAAGGTAGTGCCGCGTCCGAAGTCAATGCTAGTCACACTCTTGGGAATGGTGATGGAGGTTAGACTGTTGTAATCATAGAAAGCGGAAGGACTAATACTAACTGTCCCCTCCTTAACCTCAATGCTTGTGTTCGCGGGCATTGATCCTTTATATTGATAAAGAACTTTTCCTATGTATATAACTCCATCTGGCTGATTGTTGTACCATGCTGTACTATTGAAAGCAGAAGGTCCAATGCTCGTTACACTTCCAGGAATGGTGATGGAGATGAGACCACTACAACCTTCGAAAGCGCAAGAGCTAATACAGACTGTCCCTTCCTTAACCTTTATGCTTGTATTTTCGGGCATGGTTCCTTTATACTTATAAAGAATTTTGTTGATATATATAACTCCATCAGGTTGTTTATTGTACCATGCAGTACTATAAAAAGCATTACGTCCAATGCTCGTTACACTACTCTCCGGGATGGTAATGGAGGTGAGGCTGCTGCAACCATAGAAAGCATTGCCTCCAATACTCGTTACGCTTTCGGGGATGTCGATTGACGAGAGTTTGCTGCATCCTTGGAAAGCATTGTCTCCAATACTCGTCACACAATAAGTCTTGTCATTATAGACAACGGTAGAGGGAATGGAAATTCCTCTGATGTTACCGTAGTTTTCACCGTAATAAAGTTTTTTATACGTCACCGCTACCGTAAGATCGGTAGAGGAGGTGACGTTGTAGTAGATACCATCCACCTCAAAGTCGTAGGCACTTGCCGTGAGGCTGCCGAGTAGCGTGGCTATCGTCATCAGCCAAAGTTTTGTTTTTCGCATAGTTTTGTTGTACTTATAGTTAATAATAAAATAGTTAGTTATCGCAACTATTGCCTATAAGTCCTCCAAAGTCAGCGTTAATACTCTGTTTGGCTAACAGATACAAGAAAAGCGTAAGGACTTGTCACGCTCATCATACGATTGGTATCGCCAAACACCATCAAGGAAATGAACAGAAGAACAAATACCTCACGCTGTTTGTATACCTTAGCTAAGAACAACGTGAGGCTGTACGCGTACATATACAAAACAGAATGAGCGCATCTATCTCTTCATCCCTCCTTGTAAAATTTGGCGATTTTATCGTATAGGATAAAGCAAGAAACGCATTCTTGACCCGAGGATTTCTCCCCTCGGATGCTGCAAAATTAGTAATTTTATTTTTAATCCAATGCAAATACGTCATTAATTTGCAAAACAACGCAAACGCTCTGAGATATTCGTTTCTCGGAAGCAAAGAAACGACATTTATAGAGAGTATCACTTGTCTCTCGTTCGCAACAATCCCCAAGGTTTTCAAGGAATAGGCGGAGGCGTACCTTGAAGACCTTGGGGATTTTGCCCTTCGAAAGATGGCGAGCACGAAACGAAGCCCCAAAACTGAGACGCATCCTATGATTATACCCCTTGGCAAAACAGCACCTACCCCTTGGCATAAGGGTTTGCTACGCGCAGTTTCTGCCAGGGGTATACGCATTGACAATGTGTGGGTTATGCGCAGTTGCGACAGGTGGTATTCGGGCTTCAATCCCGCGCTATAGCAATATTTCATCTGACCCTTGGCATGAGGGGTAAGGGATTATGGTTGAGGGTTGAGGGATAATAGATGGATAGATAGGGCTGGAAGCTGCGTGTCTTTCGCCTGTGAAATCTGTGATTTTTATCAACACTTTGAGGTGTCTGTTGGCGGGCATACGCGTGGATGGAGGCGAGCATACGCGCGGATGGTGGCGAGCGTACGCGCGGATGCTCGCCAGCAGACACACGTAAATGCAGTGCCCGATCTGTAGTTACCCCCTCCGTTCCGCTCCGTATACACTACGCTACACTCGTCCCCCTTAAAGGGCGACAGTTCTTTAAGATAGTTGAGTCGCACTTTAAGATGGCTTGCTTCCTCGGCAGAGGTCAAATAAATTTGACTCTGTTATCGCTCACTGCGCCATTATAAAACTCCGTTTTAAGATGGCTTGCTCGCTCGGCAGAGTTCAAATAAATTTGACTCTGCTCCCGCTACGCTGCGCCATTGCCAAGGGGTAAATGCAAATCATTATATAGGGTTATTCGTTGATAATCAGCGATGATTGTTGCAAAAACGGTGTTTTTGCCAAGGGATTTCCAAGGGGGTTGGCAGCGAAATCAAGTGGTGGCTCAGGTAATGAAAATTCGTGACAATAAAAAACTTTGGGTAATAATAAAAGCGGCATTACTGCCGCTTTTATTTATTGATACTCTGCACCGCAGTGCTCAGAACTCGCTGGTGAAGTGGAAGCGGATGTTCTTGAAGTCTATCTGCGCCATCTGCAGTACGTAGCCGCTGTCGGCAAGGAAGACGTCGCGTCCCTCGATGTCCTTGGCCATGAACTGGTACTTGCGTTTCTTGAATGCCTCCAGCTCGGCCTCGTCATCACTCTCTATCCAACAGGCTTTGTAGAGGCTCACTGGCTCCCAGCGGCACTTGGCGTTGTACTCGTTCTCTAAGCGGTACTGGATGACCTCGAACTGCAGCTGTCCCACGGTGCCGATGATCTTGCGGCCGTTGAACTGGTTCACGAAGAGCTGCGCCACACCCTCACCCATCAGCTGGTCTATACCCTTGGCCAGTTGCTTGGTCTTCATGGGGTCGGCATTCTCAATGTACTTGAACATCTCGGGCGAGAACGAGGGCAGACCCTTGAAGTGGAGCAGTTCGCCCTCGGTGAGCGTGTCGCCAATCTTGAAGTTACCCGTGTCGGGCAATCCGATGATGTCGCCCGGGTAGGCCACATCGATGGTGCTCTTGCGCTGCGCCATGAACTGCGTGGGCGATGAGAAGCGCATGGTCTTTCCCGAGCGGATGTGCAGGTAGGGCGCATTGCGCACAAACTTGCCCGAGCACACCTTACAGAAGGCCACGCACGAGCGGTGGTTGGGGTCGATGTTGGCGGTAATCTTGAAGATGAAGCCGGTGAACTTGTCCTCGGCGGGCACCACCTCGCGCTCTACGGCAGGTGTAGGGCGCGGGCTCGGGGCTATCTCCACGAAGCAGTCGAGCAGCTCCTTCACGCCGAAGTTGTTGAGTGCCGAGCCGAAGAACACGGGTGCCACGGTGGCGGAGAGGTAATCCTCCACGTCGAACTCGGGGTATACGCCCTCGATGAGTTCGAGGTCGGCACGCAGCTTTTCGGCCTGCGCCTCACCGATATTCTCCTCCAGCTCGCTGCTGTTGATGTCAATCTCCTTCTTCTCCGTCACCGTCTGCTTGCTCGGTGTGTAGAGGTCGAGCTTCTTCTCGTAGCGGTTATATACGCCCTTGAATCGGGTACCCTGCTCGATGGGCCAGCTCAGGGGGAGCACACTGATCTTGAGCTCGTCCTCCAGCTCGTCGAGCAGCTCGAAGGGGTCGCGTCCCTCGCGGTCCATCTTGTTGACGTAGATGATCACGGGTGTGTTGCGCATGCGGCACACCTCCATCAGCTTACGGGTCTGTGTCTCCACACCCTTGGCGCTGTCTACCACGATGATCACGCTGTCTACGGCCGTGAGCGTGCGGAAGGTATCTTCGGCAAAGTCCTGGTGACCGGGCGTGTCCAGGATGTTCACCTTGTAGTCCTTGTAGTCAAACTCCATCACCGAGGTGGTCACCGATATACCGCGTTGCTTCTCTATCTCCATCCAGTCCGATGTGGCGGTCTTCTTTATCTTGTTCGACTTCACGGCACCGGCCACCTGTATCTGTCCACCAAAGAGCAGCAGCTTCTCGGTGAGGGTGGTCTTACCCGCATCAGGGTGCGATATGATCGCAAACGTACGTCTTCTTTCTATTTCGTTCATAATGTCCTATATAGTCAAAGGGGATATGGCGCGCAAAGGTACGACATTTTTTGCGAATAGGCAATGCTTTCCTGCTTCCCGTCGAAGCCTTTAAGGCCGATTCTATACTTTTGGGGGTAGCAGATCGCTCTGTACGTTGGTCATGCTGCCCCAGAGGTTGTAGCGAGCCTCGGGGTTGAGCTGCTCGAGCGTGGCGAGCACCTCGGCCATGCGGCTACGGTTGGAGGTGTGCTCGTGGGGGCAGTTCTTCTGCTGCTTACGGTATTCGTGTAGCTCGGCCAAGCGGGTGATGTCGCGCTCCTCGATGCGACAGAGGGGGCGGATGATGGTCATGTCAAACTTGTCCATCTTCAGTGCCGGAGGCATGGTGGAGAAGGCGCCCTGGAAGGTCATGTTCATCAGCAGCGTCACCAGCACATCGTCCTGATGGTGACCGAGAGCTATCTTATTGCACCCGAGGCGCTTTGCAGTCTCGAAGAGGGCTTTGCGGCGGTTCCACGAACAGAGGAAACAGGGCGACTTGCGGGTATCGCCCGTGGCATCGAACGAGGTCTCCACGATGTGCATCTCCACGCCGAGGCGGTGGGCAAAGTCGATAAGGTACTGCGTATCGCTCTGGTAGGGTATGTTGGTCATCACCACATGCGCTGCCACAATGCTGAAGCGGGGCTTGAGCACCCGTACACGCGCTGCCATGAGCTCGAGCAACGCCAAGGAGTCCTTGCCGCCCGACACGGCGATGAGGATGCGGTCGCCCTCGGCGATAAGGCCATACTCCGCCGCAGTCTTGTGAAAACGGTGGCGGAGACGATGTAGGAGGAGTTCTTCTTCGGACTTTTTGGGCATAGGAGCAAAATGATAAATTTGTGTCATGCTGAACGTAGTGAAGCATCTCGCAATGTGCAATGAACAATTTCACTAAAGTCCATGCGCGGGATCCTTCGCTACGCTCAGGATGACACAAAAAGAATAATAATCCTTTACTAAATCTCTAACGCCCCGATGATATCGCGCACTGAAGCGAAGCCGTGGCGGTCGAGATAGTCATTGATACCGTCGACAATCTTACCGGTCACCGCAGGGTCCATGAAGTTAGCCGTGCCGACCTCGATGGCCGATGCGCCAGCAAGGAGGAATTCGATGGCATCGGTAGCGTTGGTGATACCGCCCAAGCCTACTACGGGGATACTTACCGCTTTGGCTACCTGCCACACCATGCGCAGGGCGATGGGCTTAACGGCAGGACCACTCATGCCACCTGTCACGGTGGAGAGCACGGGACGACGACGCTCGGCATCGATGGCCATACCCAACAGAGTATTGATGAGCGATACGCTGTCGGCACCGGCACCCTCGGCTGCGCGGGCAATCTCGGTGATATCGGTCACGTTGGGCGAGAGCTTCACGATGAGGGTCTTGTCATACGCCTTGCGCACGGCACCCACCACCTCGGCTGCTCCCTTGGCCGTAACGCCGAAGGCCATGCCGCCCTGCTTCACGTTGGGACACGAGATATTGAGCTCGATGGCAGGAATGTTCTCCAAGACATTGATGCGCTCGGCAGTAGCCACGTAGTCCTCCACGGCCGAACCGCTGACGTTGACGATCATGCGGGTCTTGTAGTCCTTGATGGTGGGATAGATGTGCTCGCAGAAGTAGTCGACACCCTTGTTCTGCAAACCTACGGCATTGAGCATACCCGAAGGCGTCTCGGCCATACGAGGATAAGGGTTGCCCTCACGATGGTGGAGCGTGGTACCCTTGACGATGACACCGCCCAACTTGTCGAGGTCTACGAAGTCGGCAAACTCGGTGCCGTAGCCGAATGTGCCCGATGCTGTCATCACCGGGTTGGCAAGCTCAAGCTTGCCTATCGAAGTTCTTAAATCTGCCATGATAACTTGTCTATTGAAAATACGGGACCTTCCTTACATACACACACATTGCCCTCCTTGGTATCTTCCACGCAGCAGAGACAGGCACCTACACCGCAGGCCATCTTGTTCTCGAGCGAAACCTCACACGCCACGCCGGCACCTTTTGCCCAGCGGGCCACGGCCACCATCATGGGCTTGGGGCCACAGGTATAGACCTGGTCGAACTGCTCCTTGGCGAGCACCGAGTGCTGGGTCACATAGCCCTGCTCGCCCACGGCACCGTTCTCGGTGGTGATGAACACGCGGCCAACCTTCTCGAACTCAGCGATCTGCATCAGCTCGTTCTCTGTGCGGCTACCGAGGAGGAAGGTGGGTGTGAAACCCATCTCACGGAGCTTCATGCCCAAATACAGCAGGGGAGCTACCCCTACTCCACCGCCCACAAGGAGCGGGCGCACCGAAGCATCGGCAGGCAGCGTGAAGCCATTGCCCAAGGGGAGCACGAGGTTGACCGTGTCGCCAGCCTTGAGCGTAGCCATCCAGCGGGTACCGTCGCCCACGAGCTGCACCAGAAGGCCCAGTTCATTGTCCTCCTTATTATAATAATGGATAGAGATGGGGCGGCGCAGCATCACGGTAGGAGTCTGGTCCACGCGCACCTCCACAAACTGGCCCGGAAGCATCTCGGGCAGCTGTCCGTCGGCCGTGAGGCGCAGCAGCACAGCCTGCTTGCCTACAGCCACCGTCTCACGGACGGTAAGGTCAAGAATATACTTCTTCATATACGTAGTTTGTTGAGTTTTTGTCTTTCGGGCGATAAAGGTACGGATTTATTGCCGATGGTGCAAGCATTTCTTTAAAGGAAGAGCGAGAATCATGACCACTGCAGCTTCGGCAACCATAGGTTTCATAACCTCGTAGCAGAAAAGCGTTCACCGGCACAAGCTGGACAGGGCGTGAGGCGATAAGCATACATCACACGACTGTTCTCGGCATCGCGGAGCGCCCAGTCAAGCTGAGTGAGCGCCACAGTCTTACCCTCCATATCAGCACGATGGCTGAGGAGAATAGGATTATCGAGATAAACGGTAGAGTGTATCTCCCCCGCAAAGGGATAGTAGGCAGTGACATATCTATCAACCTCCACCACAAAATCATCAAGAAAGCTCCCGTCGGCAAGGATTACAGTATGCGAATAGTATCGTGCCATGAACGTTAATGGAGAAAGGCTGAACGGAGTGTATCAGAAAGTACTTCGCCACGGCAACGCAAAAGCCTGGGAGCAACTAAAAGAAGCTGACCGGCACCATCAGCGCTATTCAGGTAGGCCGTACCGTCGATGCTCTTCACCACGGCACTGTCGGTAACCTTGATGGAGAAGTCACCCGAAGTGTAGAGCAAGGTGTCGGCACTGACGATGGAGTCATTCAGGTACTTTACCCGGAGGTTGAGGTGGAGGTAATGACGCAAAGAGTCGACTTCACGATGCAAGAACAACACCGTGCCACTCCACGTGAGGCGGTCTCCCGACTTAAAATTAGTGTCGGTAGGAATGCTGAATGTGTAGCGATTGCCCGCCAATGGCGATGAGTTCATCTGTACAAGACGCGTATCGTACCATAAGTCAACAGAATCGCCGACAACCGCGACAGGTTCGCGCAAGCGAACCGGTCTGTCATCATTCTCTATGCGCTTGATATCAGCTTCTATACGACTTGAGAGGTTATCATACACTTCGGAGAGCCCTTCGGGATAACGAGCATAATAGACGAGCGAGGAATCGACCTCGGCCTTGGTAACTCCATGCTTCTTATATACGTGGGCAAAATAAAGTTCCTTCTTGTAACGCTGGGCTAAGGGTAGGTCGGCCACGATAACTTGAGCCAAATGATAGTCATAAAGTATGGCCTCGAGCTTGGAAGGCGAAAGCACATCTCCTTTACGCTCATTGGAACAGGCGGCAAGGATCGACAGTACCCCCACCAACAAAGCAAGCAAGCGGTTATTTGTACGGAACCTTCGCATTGTCAATGATGCTTTCACGTTCGGGACCCTCAAGCCCCCAGTTCATACATTTATTATAGAACAGCAGCACCGCGATGACGGCACAGCTGATGCAGGCATCGGCAAAGTTGAAGATGGGGCTGAAGAAGATGAAGTGCTCACCCCCGACGAAGGGAAGCCAATCGGGCCAGTTCCACTCCACCAAGGGGAAGTAAAACATATCCACCACCTTACCCTTGAGCAGAGGAGCATATCCA
>JAFQLT010000113.1 GCA_017396545.1 Bacteroidaceae bacterium
CCACCCTCGAGGGCTGCAATCTTGGCCGCTACGGCATCGTTCGTGGGGTTTTGCAGGCGGGTGTAGAAGTAGCCGCTGTCTTCGAGGTCGAAGAGGCGGGCCATCTGCTCGCTGTTGTCATACTTGAATGTGGTGCTCTGATAAATGGGCAGCACGCGCGGCTCGCCCTTCTTCGGTGTCCAGCCCTCCTGCACGCAGAGGGTCTCTGGACAGTATTTCTTTTCCATTGTGTCCCTGTTCTTTTATTTCGGGGAGCAAAATTAGTGCAAGCCAAATGAAAATGCAAGTTTACATGCGATTTTTCTGAGACTCCGTTAAAATTCTTCTTCGTACGACAAGGACAAGTAATATACGAGCCGAATGGAATAGCAAATTTATTTGCATTTTCATTTGGCTTGCACTAATTTTGCACATTCCAATTGGGAAATATTAAGGATATGATAGAAGAAAAACTGGTAAAGAGTATCGTAGAGGCGATACAGGCATTGTACGGACAGGCGGTGGAGCCTGCACAGGTGCAGTTGCAGAAGACAAAGAAAGAGTTTGAGGGTCATCTGACACTCGTCGTGTTCCCCTTCCTGCGTACTTCGCGCAAGGGCCCCGAACAGACGGCCAAGGAGATTGGTGAGTATCTGGCAGCACATGAGCCCATGGTGCAGGCGTTCAATGTCATCAAGGGATTCCTCAACCTCACTATCGCTGCATCGGCATGGGTGGAGCTGCTCAGCACGATTGACAGCGATGCCAAGTATGGCCTGCAGACACCTACCGACGAGTCGCCCCTCGTGATGATCGAGTACTCGTCGCCCAACACCAACAAGCCTCTCCACCTGGGCCATGTGCGCAACAACCTCTTGGGCTATGCGCTGGCCAATATCATGGAGGCCAACGGCAACCGCGTAGTGAAAACCAACATCGTGAACGACCGCGGCATACACATCTGCAAGTCGATGCTGGCATGGCAGAAGTACGGCGAGGGCGAGACTCCCGAAACATCGGGCAAAAAGGGAGACCATCTCATCGGTGACTACTACGTGGCCTTCGACAAGCATTACAAGGCCGAGGTGGCCGAAATCATGGAGCGCGAGGGCTGCACCAAGGAGGAGGCAGAGGCCAAGTCGCCCCTGATGGCCGAGGCCCGCGAGATGCTCGTGAAGTGGGAGGCTGGCGACCCCGAGGTGCGCGGCCTTTGGCAGATGATGAACGAGTGGGTATACGCCGGCTTCGACGAGACCTACAAGATGATGGGCGTAGACTTCGACAAGATATACTACGAGTCACAGACCTACCTCGAAGGTAAGGAAAAGGTGATGGAGGGCTTGGACAAGGGCTTCTTCTTCCGCAAGGAGGATGGCTCCGTGTGGGCCGACCTCACGGGTGAGGGCCTCGACCACAAGCTCCTGCTCCGTAGCGACGGCACATCGGTGTACATGACGCAGGACATCGGCACCGCCAAGCTCCGCTTCCAGGACTACCCCATCAACAAGATGATCTACGTCGTGGGCAACGAGCAGAACTACCACTTCCAGGTGCTCTCTATCCTGCTCGACAAGCTCGGCTTCGACTGGGGTAAGGACCTCGTGCACTTCTCCTACGGCATGGTGGAGCTCCCTGAAGGCAAGATGAAGAGCCGCGAAGGCACCGTAGTGGATGCCGACGACCTCATGGCCGAGATGATAGCCACCGCACGCGATACATCCAAGGAACTGGGCAAGCTCGACGGACTTACCGCTGAGGAGGCTGAGGATATCGCCCGTATCGTAGGCCTTGGCGCACTCAAATACTTCATTCTCAAGGTGGATGCTCGCAAGAACATGACCTTCAACCCCAAGGAGTCTATTGACTTCAACGGCAACACAGGTCCCTTCATCCAGTACACCTACGCCCGCATCCAGTCTGTCTTGCGCAAGGCAGAGGGAGAATTCAGAATTCAGAATTCAGAATTTGTGATGAACGACAAAGAGATGTCGTTGATCCAGAAGTTGGCCGAATTCCCCACCGTGGTGAAGGAAGCAGGTGTGAGCTACACTCCATCGGTGATTGCCAACTATGTGTATGACCTCGTGAAGGAGTTTAACCAGTTCTACCACGACTACAGCATCTTGCGTGAGGAGAACGAAGCTGTGAAACGCTTCCGGCTTGTGCTCTCGGCCAACGTGGCCAAGATCATCCGCTTAGGCATGGGACTGCTCGGTATTGAGGTACCTGATCGTATGTAACATGAGTGAAAGGTGAAGAGGAAAGAGTGAAGAGGTTGCATACATCGCGGAGCCAAACTCTTCACTCTTCCTTCTTAATTCTTCCCTTTTTTCATATGAAAAAGAAGTTCTACGTCGTTTGGAGCGGACTCACCCCCGGCATCTACCGCAACTGGGACGACTGCCAGGCACAGATAAAGGGTGTAAAGGGCGCAGTGTACAAGTCCTTCGACTCGAAGGAGGAGGCCGAGCGTGCCTACGCCTCACCGGCATATGAGTATGTGAAGAGGAGGGAGAAGACCCACCCCATCCCTCCTTGTGAGGGAGGGGGTACTGACATCGCGGAGCCTCAACTCCTTCCCTGTAGGGAGGATTTAGGTAAGTCTCCGCTCTACGCGCTCGCCGTCGATGCTGCTTGTAGTGGCAACCCTGGTCCTATGGAGTATCGGGGCGTATACTTGGGCAACGGCAAGGAAATCTTTCACTTCGGCCCCGTACACGGAACGAACAATATCGGAGAGTTCTTGGCCATCGTGCACGCCCTTGCCCTACTCGACAAGCAGGGACTCAAGATGCCCATCTACAGCGATAGCCGCACCGCTATCAGCTGGGTGCGAAAGAAATGTTGCAAGACGCAGCTTGAGCGCACTACAG
>JAFQLT010000114.1 GCA_017396545.1 Bacteroidaceae bacterium
ACCACTGAGCTATAACAGCAACATCAAAAGAGCGGAAGACGGGGCTCAAACCCGCGACCCTCAGCTTGGAAGGCTAATGCTCTATCAACTGAGCTACTTCCGCATCTTTCTGAGTGTGTGGGCAAAGATGGATTCGAACCACCGAAGTCGAAAGACAGCAGATTTACAGTCTGCCCCATTTGGCCACTCTGGAATTTGCCCTTATCAATAAATAAAAGATCGCGTCTTCTGTTTTGAGCCTCTTGTCGGATTCGAACCAACGACCCCGAGATTACAAATCACGTGCTCTGGCCAACTGAGCTAAAGAGGCGTTTTTAAGCAGCCGTTCAGCTTGTCGGTGCTAAAACGGCTGCAAATTTAGGCATTTATTTGGAACCTGCAAAGGGTTTCTGCATTTTTTTTACTTTCCACGCAATTTTTCCTTATATTTTTCCAATTGGATGCGCAAAGCATCGACACATTGGTCCACACTTTCCTCAAAAGTATCGCAAACTTTCGATGCAAAAAGGCTATCGTTTTTCACCGACACCCTGATATCTGCCTGCTTGTTCATGGCAGTCTCGGGCTTCACTACCTTGAGGGTGACCTCTACGCTATCTATTTCGTCGAAGAACTTCTCCAACTTTGCTGTCTTCTTTTCTACAAACGCTTGCAGTTGCTCACTTGCATCGAAATGGATGCTCTGGATGTTCGTCTTCATACTTACCTCCTTAATTTATTATTGGTTAATACTTGCCCTTGGATGGGCCTTGCTATATGCTTTTTTCAGTTCTTCGAATGTGGTGTGCGTATAGATCTGCGTGGTACTGACACTTTCATGTCCCATCAACTCCTTCACCGCCTCCAGTTCGGCATCATTGTTGAGCATCGCCGTGGCAAAGGTGTGGCGCAACACATGGGGACTACGTTTCTTCAAGGCCACTACCTGCGACAAACTTTTACGCACCAAGCGATATACCCAAGCCGGATACACACGCTGTCCTTTGTCGGTAACGAAGAGGGGAAATTGACCATTGACTTCGTCGAAGTCACGTCGCTCGGCAGAGCTTGCGAGCGGCCTTTGCTCTTGTCTGATTGCGACTTCGGCAATTGACAATCGACATTTACCGTCAGCACATCGCCGCTCCTTCTCCTCCATATACCTCTGCAGACTCTGCACCAGCCCGTCACCAATAGGGATGATACGCTGCTTGTTGCGTTTACCCGTCACCTTTATCGTTTTACGAATAAAGTCGACATCCCCCACGTTTAGTCCCACGAGTTCGGAAAGGCGGATGCCCGTCTCATAGAAGAGCTGCAGAATGACATGCTCGCGAGCCTCCTGCCACGACTCGCCCTGCGCCGTAGCACAGAGCAAACGGTCCATATCACTCTCGCGCACAAATTGGGGCAACGGTTTTGCCTTCTTGGGACCGCCCACATTTTGCACTGGCGAGACCTTGATTACGTCCTTCTTCAACAAATACTTATAGAATGTACGCAAGGAACTGAGCTTCCGGTTTACCGAGGTCGCCTTCATACCGCCAGCCATAAGCTCCACTGCCCACCCTCTTACCAGGTCAGCATCGGCATGGGGAAGTTCAATCGAATCTTCGGCATTCTCAAGGTATGCGTCAAACTCGCGAAGGTCATTCCCATAGCTTGTCACCGTATGGGGCGAGTAGGCTCTCTCGTGAGTCAGATAGTCCAAGAAATCAATTATCAATTTCTGCCTCATGGCACACACCTTATTATATATACTATATAGGAGAAAAGGACAAAATGTTTTCCGCTGGCGGACACTCGCCTTTTCAAAGGACGAATATAGCGATTTTTCTTCATAACGCAAAAGAAACTCACACTTTTCTCCTCACAGCAGCTATTTTTTTGACGCAGGGAACCGTTGCCATCGCAATAAGTCCAAACATCATACTACCGCTCCGTAGTATTGCGATGCACATCCCCTGCAATCATGCTCGTAGCCCTGCAGCGCCATACCCTATTAGCAAAAATCTGACAGGTCACTTGATTACCACGCTGCCATGGCAGGAAGAAGTCACAGAGCGTAACTTTTTTACATAAGTAATTCCCGAACACACATTCGGGGATTACGACACTTACTATAGGAGGCTATTGATTACTTGAACCAATCCACCAACTTGTCCTTGGCATAGAAGTAGTATACAGCCAAGCCCACCCATGAGCAGCACAGTACAAGCACTGCACTGATAACCTTACCAGCCACGCTAATGGGCATCTTGATAATCTCCAATACGGCCTTAATGGCAAGCACAAGACCGATGATGTAAATAATTGTTCCGATCATAGTTGTTTTGTCTTTTGTTTGTTAATAAAGTTTATAAAGCAAGCTGGGGAAGTCCAGCTTGCATGGATTCGAATCTATCAATACTCCATCTTGGTCATGCGCACATAGCTCTGGTAGCGCTTCTTGGCCATCTCCTCGCAAGCATTGAAGAGGTCTTCAGCCTCAGTGGGATATTGCTTCATAACCGAAGCGAAACGCACCTCACCCTTGAGGAAGTCTTGGAATCCTTCCCACTGGGGCTCCTTAGAGTCGAGTGTGAACGGATTCTTACCCTCAGCCTCGAGTGCGGGGTTGTAGCGCCACAGGTGCCAGTAACCGCATGCAACGGCAGCAGCCTCCTCGGCCTGAGCCTTGCCCATGCCCTTCTTGAGACCGTGGTTGATACAGGGAGCGTAGGCGATGATGATTGAAGGACCGGGATAAGCCTCAGCCTCGCGGATAGCCTTGAGGCACTGGCTCTGGTCGGCACCCATA
>JAFQLT010000115.1 GCA_017396545.1 Bacteroidaceae bacterium
ACCTCGATGCGGTTTACGCGGAGGTCGTCGAGCAAGCAACGTGCAATGGAAAGTTTCTCGTGGGGTACGAACGATACGCCGCTGGTCTGCTCGCCATCGCGCAGCGTAGTGTCCATTATCTCAATCTGTCGGGTTGTCATATATAAATAGTTCTGTCTTTTTACCTTAAAACTTTGAAAGTGCAAATGTAGCGATAATATCCCGTTAATGCTAAGAATCTGTTTGGATTTTACTGTCGAATCCCATAATTCACCTATTATACGCAGTCGCGCACAAAGAACAAAAAAGAGAGGAACGCGAGTGTGTTCCTCTCTTCCTGTGAGTGATTCGCTTGGGGCTCGAACCCAAGACCCCATCCTTAAAGGGGATGTGCTCTACCTGCTGAGCTAGCGAATCGACCTCTTGTGCAACGCTTTCGCATTTGCGGATGCAAAGGTAGGAAGTTTTTGCGGAAATGCAAACTTTTTTCTCTCCTTTTTGTCTTTTACCCCTCTTTTTTGTCGTTCAAGGCTTGTGGAACGGCCATATCTGCTGTTCTTTGGGCATCATCCCGGTTTTTTTCCTCCTGTTTGCGCAGAAACTGGCGGTAGTAAGAGAGCAGTATCGAGGTGGCAGGCAGGGCGATAATCATGCCCACGAGTCCGAGCAGGCTTCCCCAGACGGAGAGCGAGAGCAGGATGACGGCCGGGTGTAGCCCGATAGCCTTGTTCATGATGCGGGGGATGAGGATGGTCTCCTGTATCACCTGCACCACGAGCATCACGATGCCGGCTGCAATGAGTATCCACCAGAAGTTCTCGCCCGTATTGGCGGCCTTCACCAAGGCGAGGAAGGTCATCGGGACGATAGAGGTTATCTGCAGGTAAGGCACAATGTTGAGCGCCCCCACGAAGAGGCCGAAGCCAATGGCCATGGGGAAGTCGATGATGAGGAATCCTATGCTGAACAGGATGCCCACGCACAGGGCGATGAGCGACTGCCCACGGAAGTAGTTGCTCATGCTCTCCTCCACATCGTTGCAGAGCGTGACCACACGCTCACGATACTTCTCGGGGATGAGGCGCAGCCAGCCACGCGCCAGGGTCTCATAGTCGCTGAGGATAAAGATGATATACACCAGCACCATGAAGGCTGCCACTACGCCCCCTACGAGGTTGAACGACTGGGATATCACGCTCCACAGTTTGGGCAGCATGCCTTTGACGAGTTCGCCGATGCGCTCGGCAGAGAAATAGGCCTCCACCTGCCGCATGTCGATATGCTCGCGGATAAACTGGTTGACGACATCGGGGATGGTGCTATTGCTGTTGCCCGAGGTCAGGTAATTGGCCATAAGCTCCTTGAGCATCACCATCTCCTCCACAATAGGGGGGATCACGGCGAAGCATATACCCACTATGATGCCCGTCACCAGCAGCAGCACGGTGAAGATGGAGAGCACCCTGCTCTTGAACTTCAGCTTGTATTGGAAGAACCTCACTATCGGGTACACCAGGTAGCAAAACAGCCAGGCGATGAGGAACGGGAGCAGCGCACCGCTGAGCCGGTTGATCAGGAGATAGGCGGCTACACATCCGGCGATGACCAGAAGTCCACGGATGAAACGGTCAAAAGTAATTTCCTTGTTCATGACGATAATCCTTATATCTTCGCAAAGGTAAAGCGAACAACAGAAAAAAGCAAGGTTTATTTCGATATTCAACAAAATCGGCCTACCTTTGCGGTGCAGGACAACGGACTACAGACATTTGTCTGAACTCCTGTAACTCATAAGTAAACCACAGATTGCACAGATTTATAAACACTAAACAAACATGCTACACCCCGGACTCACCCACACCTGTTCACGCACCGTAGAGGGGCATCACCTCGCATCGCATGTAGGCAGCGGCGATCTGCACGTACTCTCCACCCCCTCGATGATAGCCCTCATGGAAGAGGCTGCCATGCGCTGCGTGGCACCCCACCTGGAGGAGAGCCAGACTACCGTAGGCGGACACATAGCCGCCTCGCACCTCAAGCCCACCGCCCACGGGCGCACCATCACCGCCAACGCCACGCTCACCGCCGTCGAGGGCCGCAAGCTACAGTTCACCGTATCGGCCTCTGACGAGGATGGCCTCATCGGCGAGGGCGAGCACACCCGCTTCATCGTAGACCGCGAGCGTTTCATGGCACGATTGGGATAAACCGATAGGGTGCCATACAACCCATAGAGGGCGCACCAACCGGTTGGTACGCCCTCTTTTGTCTTAGGACTGTGGTGAAAAGATCACTTAATCACCGTCTTTAACTTCGTTTTAGTTGTTCACGTTGACTTCGTCTTCCTCCTTCTGCAAGGCTAAACAAAAGTAAACTTTCATTCTGCTCTTGCTTCGTGCATCGGTTCGGCATAATCAAAGTAAACTTTGCTTCTGCGCTCACTTAATCACAACTTTTCTGCCACCCATGATATAGATGCCCTTCGCAGAGGCGGGAGGAGAGGGTGCGTCGTTTTGCACACCCTCGTTCCATGCTTGCCTCAACCCTTTTGGTGTAGTAGTCTATAGAGCAAGACTGTTTATCACTTCACTCTTACTCCCTGAGCATTTAAAATCGCGCCATCCGAACGGATGATATAGAGTACGCCGTTATAAAGAATCTTCCGTGCCTTCTGGATTTCTACATGTACATCCTCAATAGCCGTGATGTCACCAGAAGCAGTGACGGTGAGGGTGTAACTTGCCGAAATTCCGTTGTACGACTTATCACCCAAGAAGGTCGCGGTGATAGTTGTTGTACCTGCAGCAACGAGCGTAACATCTCCAGTGAACGTAAGTACGGTAGCCACAGCAGGATTACTGCTACTATAGGTCACGCTTACATCCTGAGGATTGTTCAATGTCGGAAAAACGAACTCCTTATCATCTATTCCTACACTCACCGAAGTCTGCGTAAACGACAAAGAAACAGAACCTTTGGAAACAGTCAGTTTGTATGACACCTCACCTGGCATATGGTACAAGCTACCATCAGTGTATGCTATAATCGTTGTCGTTCCTGCAGATACAGGGGTCACCTCACCTGTATTGGCGTCCACTTTGGCAATCATTGGATTTTCTGAGTAGTACGTAATAGTAAGGTTATTCGGATTACTGAGAGTAGGAGTTATGAAGGTTTCACCAACTGTGGCAGTTGCTTCCGACGAAGCAAAAGCAAGTGCTGACTCTGTTTTTACGGGATTAGGCACAATCAGTAAGTTATCCACTTGCGAGCCGTTGCCGTCCTCAATAGCACCATTTGCCACTATGGCACCTTCTGGCGTTTGGATATAACAATTGGAGAGCGAAATACCGCCTGTGAAACTGAATATAGCAGCCGATCCAGATGCATTGACCTCAAGATTTGAGTTAATGATGTTCATATTGTCGTCTGCTATACCACTGCCCTTGAACGGCATAATTGCACAAACAACGAGGTTGGCACTATCCAACGTCAATGTCATGCCGCCTTGCGTACTGAATGCTACACCATTGCCGTTGACAGTCATCTGT
This sequence comes from Bacteroidaceae bacterium, assembly GCA_017396545.1. GTDB lineage: Bacteria > Bacteroidota > Bacteroidia > Bacteroidales > Bacteroidaceae > UBA1189. Next base: position 3,534 of record JAFQLT010000115.1, read on the forward strand.
TCACCACGAATAGTGGTGTTCTTCCTAAGGTCAAACAAGGTGCTATACGACTCTGCCCCCTGTGAGATAGTGCAAGCCTGCTCAATTACGATGTAGAGACCATCAACGCCTGTATTGCGCACGAGATTAGCAGAGTTGCTAATTGAGTAGTCACCCTTTATCGTCAGGGTGCTCATACCATCAAAGCTAAATTTACCATCGCCGAGGATATCGTCCTGATTACGGCTTGTCACGCGAGTGGATGCCACATACAAGTCATATTCTTTGCCACTTACGGTAATTTCACACTCGTCAGATTTGCCATTCGCATTTGCTGTGATGGTTGCCATAGCCCCTATTGGAGCGTTTTCTGCAATTGTAACGATACCGTTCTGTACGGTAGCCACGCTGGTGTTGGAACTCGTCCATGTTATCTCTGCCTCGGAATTGGTAGGCATTAGTTGCGCCACCAATTCAAGCACCTCATCAGGGTCGGCGGTTATTGCGTTCTCACGCAAGAGCAGTGAATCAACACCATATTTGCCATCGGTAACGGTGATAGTAAAGGTCGTGTTATTATTCAGAGGATGACCGTTTTGCAGCGGAGTATAGACATATACACCTGGTGTAGCGTTTATAGCATTGATGGTCATCGTCTCATAGAGAGAGAACGACACCACCGGGGCTATTCCCTCGCCACTGACTTCGGTAGTTAGACCGTACACTGAACCAGAGAACGGGCGGCGGCTAACTTCTATACCTGTTATCTTCTCACCAGCAGCAATAGTACGGCTACAACCGTTGATATAGTCTAACAGTGGGAAATAGCCGTCTGGAGTAACATTGAATTCCTTGGCGCGGCTCTTGTAACCGATTCCGCTATTATAATAGAGAATACGTACTTCCAGATAGTTCTTTTCTGTGAGGGTCTTCAGGTAAACCGTCTTATAATTGGTAGAAGTGTTAATAGGCACCGTACAATCTGCATCCTCGTAAAAAGTACCATATGGTGATCCGGTGTTGCGATTGTCCACAGTCCAGTTGCTGCCCGAAATGCCATACCAGTTTGTAGCATTGGACGGAACAGGCACAGCGTCGCAACGGATGACATCACCTACTTTGCAATTTAGTTCGTTGTTAATATTTTGGAAATAGCCTACCGTCTCGCTTATATTCAGTTCTATGTCTTGCAAATAAACTGATGTACCTATATATAACCTTGCTTCTACCACATTTTCGCTAGCCAATGTTGATGGGGTCTCTTTGACACGGGTAAAGACGGTGTTATTCGCATTAGATGAACCTCCCAACTCGAAGAAACCTACTTCACTTTCCGGTGTCACGGCATTGTTCCAATCGCTTGCGGTAAGAGACGAGGCTTCTTTGGAGTAGTTGAAGATGATATACTCCTGCGTTGTCTTGGCGTTGGACAAGTGCACTTTGTCGTTGATGTTGGTCAGCGTCGGTACTGCTGGTACATCCGTACACAGCTTTTTGGCAATCTGACGACTCGGGCTGTAAATATAGCCGGTATGATTAGCTGCTGCCACTTTGACGCGGAGATACTTGCCCATCTCAGATTCTTTCGGAGTGTATGTTAGAGTGGTTACTGCACGGCGCTGCTGATGCACGCCGTCGAGCGCAGGTGCACCAGCAGGCGATTCCACTATATCCTGCCAAGTAACATCATCATCGCTGATTTGCCATACATTATCGGTCTGCGCCGAAGCAATCTCGCCCGACAAAGTGAAACCAACCGCATTTCCCGGTGACGGTGCGGAGCTCAGAGCCACTACGCCCCCCACAGGCGGATCCATTATAACGACGCGTAATGCCGGATCACCATTATCATACACTACGGTGTGCCCGTCTGCGCTGATACCACCACCCGCTGCTGTGATAACAATTAGCGGAGGAGTGATGGAGATTGTGCCTTTTTCGGCAAAAAGTCCCTTGAGCCCCCCTTTGGCTACTACCTTTCCGGATTTTATGTTGATATTTCCTCCGGCTGCGATACCATAAGCCCATATGCCGGTATTACCTCCGGTAGCGGTTATGGTTCCGCTATTGATAATAATATCTCCGCCTTGGTCACGACCACGGCTGAGAATAGCAGCAGACTTGGCTGTTGTCGCCGTAACATCGGCATTGATAGTAAGAGTTCCATTCACAGTTCC
>JAFQLT010000116.1 GCA_017396545.1 Bacteroidaceae bacterium
CAAGATTGTGCGCGTGGCCGAGAAGATGTTTGTAGGCCCCGGCGTCATCCACGTAGGCATCTACAAGAAGAACGACAAGCGCACCATATATAATGTGGTATACCGCGACGGACGTGGCGGTCCCCACTACATCAAGCGCTTTGCCGTCACCGGTACCAACCGCGACCGCGAGTACAACCTCACCCAAGGCAAGCCCGGCTCACGCATCGCCTACTTCACTGCCAACCCCAACGGCGAGGCCGAGATTATCAAGGTGCAGCTCAAGCCCGTACCCAACTTGCGCAAGACCGTCATCGAGAAAGACTTCAGCGAGATAGGCATCAAGGGACGCGGCTCCATGGGCAACCTGCTCACCCGCCTCGAGGTGCAGCGCATCGGGCTCAAGGCCCACGGAGCCTCCACGCTCGGAGGCCGCAAGGTGTGGTTCGACCGCGACATCCTGCGTCTCGACTTCGACGGGCATGGCGAGTACCTGGGCGAGTTCCACAGCGACGACCGCATCCTCGTGGTACTGAAGAACGGCGAGTTCTACCTCTCGGACTTCGATGCCAACAACCACTACGAAGACAATATCCTCTATATAGAGAAGTACAACCCCGAGAAGGTGTGGACCGCTATCGTACGCAACGCCTCGCAGAAGGGCTTCTACTACATCAAGCGCTTCACGATGGAGGCTACGGCAAAGAAGAACACCTTCGTCGATGAGCACAAGGACAGCAGCCTCACCCTGCTCACCTGCGAGGCATACCCGCTCATCCAGGTCAACTTCGGTGGTGGCGACAGCTTCCGCGAACCGCTCGTCATCGATGCCGAGGAGTTTGCCCTCATCAAGGGCTTCAAGGCCATAGGCAAGCGCGTCACCAACTTCGAGGTAGCCAGCTTCGAAGAGCTGGAGCCCACACGCCGTCCCGAGCCCGAGGTCACCGAGCAGCCCGAGGAGGCAGAAGCAGCCGATGAGGCGGCCAGCACTCCCGAGGAGCCCGCAAGCGAACAGCTCAACTTGTTTGAGGAGGAGTAAGCACATTGATTGTAATAAATGGGAAGCAGGGAACTCGCATAATTCCCTGCTTTCTTTTTGCTGTATGGTGATTTATGTCTACTTTTGTGGCCTCACAACTCCGCAGCGTAGCGAGAGCAATGATAAGCCCGCATAATCATTGCCAAGCAAGCAAGGAGTATTAAATGTATAGCATTTATAACTCATAACTCACAACTCATAACTCACAACCCATCCCCATGTCGTGCAAGTATCATAAAGCCATTTTCCATGCCCTATTGGCAGCGGCGTTGTATGCAGTGAGCATACCCTTCTCCAAGTTGCTGCTTGCGCATGTGCCACCCACGCTGCTGGCTGCACTGCTCTACATCGGTGCGGGTGTGGGCATGGCCGTGCTGGGTGCCGTGAGGCGCGACCACAGCGAGGAGCCTCTACGGCGTGCCGATGCGCCGTATGCCGTCGCCATGGTGGTGCTCGATATTGCAGCTCCCGTGCTGCTCATGCTCGGCCTCAAGTATTCCCCTGCAGCCAGTGCATCGCTTCTCAACAACTTCGAGATTGTAGCCACGGCCATCATCGCCCTCATGGTATTCGGTGAGGAAGTAGGCAAACGCCTATGGGCTGCCATTGCGCTGATTACCCTGTCGAGCATACTGCTCACGATGGATACCACCGAGGGGCTCACCTTCTCGTTAGGCTCACTGCTGGTGTTGGGTGCTACCATCTGCTGGGGCATAGAGAACAACTGCACCCGTCAGATTGCAGACAGGGATCCTCTGCAGATAGTGAAGGTCAAGGGACTGGGCTCGGGGCTGGGTGCCCTGTTCGTTGCACTCGTCATCGGCGAAGAGCTGGTAGCCCTCCCGTGGATGCTGGCCACGATGGTGCTCGGCTTCGTGGCCTACGGACTCAGCATCTACTACTACACCTACGCCCAGCGCGTCATCGGTGCCGCCCGCACCAGTGCCTACTATGCCATAGCCCCATTCATCGGGGTGCTGCTCTCTATGCTCATCCTCGGTGAGCGCCCCAGCAGCACATTCTTCGTAGCCCTCGCCATCATGCTCATAGGCACATACCTGGCATCGGGGAAGAGCGAGGACAGCGAAGGGTAAGAGAGGTACGTGATATTATCTTATAAGTATTGAATAAATGCTATTTATCGACCGATACCCCAGTACAATCGGTGGTGTCGGTCGTGGAGTTGGAAAAGTAATGGGAGAAAACACGAACAGCTCAACTTGTTCGAGTAGGAGTAATCATATATAGGAATACATGTGAAGACAGGAGACTCGCGTAGTTTCCTGCCTTCCTTTTTATATTGTAGAACGAAACGGATGTAAATCCTGTACAGAAAATTCGTAGCAGATTGTAAAGCAAATCCTGCGGATTGCTTACACGGCACAGAAATCGGAAGTATAGACTTTTTCGTTCTTGTGGCAGATTGTTATCATTTCCTTTTTCTTGCTAACGCTTTGCATTTTCCTAATCGCTCATGGTTGCGTTCTTTTCGAATGTCTTGGGGATTGGGCGGAAAGATTGCAAGGATTTCCCTATTCTTTTTTCTTATGTGAACATAAGATATGATAAGGTATTATCTCCGTTACAACCTGGAAGATGCAAAACAGCGACAGGCGTCGCGGTTTTGCCGTGGAGGCACAATCTGCGTCTTATGGGCACCGAAGCATAGAAAAAGTAGGCTCAAACTTGAACCCTTTCTATGAAAAGACCTTTACCAGATGTTCCTGACGTACAATCTCTAGAATTTATTTTCAAAGAGATTTAAAGTTCCTTCAATTGGATTCCTAAGAAGGTCTTCTTGAATTCCAGACGTTACTATATGTCTCAGATTCAACAGCAATTGACGCTTACGCCAATCTGGCAAAGAGTTTATTAATGAAGGGGCCACAAAAGTATTCTCCGTATGAAAGATCAGTAACGTTGTAAGGAATGTGCCAAAACGATCTTTATCATCTTCATATACCTCTTCTAGTTCATGCAAGAATTCTATAGAATTGGATTGATTATTAAAACAAGATATCAAGACGTATGTACATTCTACCTCTGGGATTATATTAATAAAAAGATGATTTAATGGTATATCCGTGTTCCTATAATCATTAAATCTTTTGTTACTTATGGTAAAGGTTGGTTGACATAAGCTGGCAGATGCTATTGGGTGAAATCCATTCGTTCTGAAACATACATGCTCCAATTGTGTATAGTCCTCGTTCGTTAACCATTCCTTCATCAGTTCATCATAGCCTTGCAGATCCAAGTTTAATCCAATCTTAATATCCTCTTCCCTTTCTGCAATATACGCTTTATTTTGTTCTTTGTATATGCTGTCTTCATTGCAACTTTTTAACTCCTCGTTTTTTGTATGAAAACCTTTTGCGAAAGCTCTATAACAATGTAAAAATTTACACTTCATCGACGACTCATCAAAATCAGAATCGTCTAATAATTTAAATAATTCTTGATCATGAGTTTTACAAAAGCCTTTAAATGTTGACGCCACTTTTGTTCCGACAACCTCAAAACCAGCAAAACAATATGGGTCAAACCAATTTACGTAGCTTAGTCCAAGATGCTTGAAACCATAGACGCCCGTTCTTCCTTCAACAGATTCAGCTAATAGATTTAAGCATCTTTTTTCTGAAATAGAATGAGATGCTATGATGTCTTCTTCTGTGCCACAATGAAAACATTTATTAATACGACCTGTGTGTCGAAAATAAGAATAGGCTTTTTTGTGTTCTGCTTCGATGTAATTCATATAGATCAGTACAACAGCTAGAGAACAACTATTTGTGTATTTCTAGAAACTTATAACCATTGAAGTGAATCATATGTTCTGGGTTATCGGCAATCCATACTTCTGATTCCCATGCAATTTTTTCCACCCATTTCCTAAATTCCTTCTTGTTCAAGAATGTTGTTATAAAGATAGGGGTTGCTGTACACCCTTCTAATTGCTTTTTTAGTTTTATTACTCTGATTTCATCCATTGGCCCTGCACTATGCACTGCTTCAATTAAGAATAAGAGATTCTTTTCCTTGCAGTAGGCTACGACATCAGGTAGCTCTTCGTGCTCTAAAGTAAAGAACTTAATTTCCTCCAAAGTATCTTGATTCATATAAAGGTATTTGTCCGAAGTATCACCAAGATAAAGAACTTCTGCACCCATACCAAATCTTGATAAAAAATCCTCTACAATAAGTTTTTGCAATACATTATGTTCTCCTGCTGAAAGATGAAGTTCTGTTCCTGATGGTAACTTTACGGGAATCTTTTCTAAATCTCTTTTTCTTTCAAGTACCTCTTTAAGCAATCTGATCTGTTCTTTATAGGTTGCTAATTCATCATCCCATTGAGGGGTACCGTGACTTCTCAGAAGTTTGGCAAATAAGGGGTTCAAAGCATATCCTCGTGTTGGATTATTGGTGGCTTGTGCATCAATAGATGATGAATTTAATACGACACCTGCTTGTACAAGATAAAGTAAATCTTTACGTCGAATATCGTCATACGAACCTGACGATATATTCTCTCTATAAAACTTGTTCTCAAAATCGATAATATCCCTTGTCTTCAAAAAGCAATTATCCTCTGCCGACCTAGCTTCCATAAAGCTTGATTTAATATTACCAACGGCCAAACAAGCCATTGCCATCTTTTCAAGCCTTCGATGCGTTCCATCTAAAGGTATTCCAACATTTCCTAATATGTCTAATATGGAAAATATCAAATTCTTGACCTTGTTGGTCTTCTTTCCTGTCAAATCTATTTTCATTTTCAATCAAATAATGATAAAGGAATTAGTTTTCTATTAATCTCTTCTATACTTTTTGTTGGTAAAGAATATGTCTCCTTAATCTTAAGTGCCAATTGGTATGCTAATAAAGGAGGAACAGCATTCCCAATCTGATTGAATTGTTTGGCTTCTGTTCCCGTGAATTCAAACCAATCAGGAAAACTTTGGAGTCGAGCCGCTTCCCTAACAACCAGACGTCTTCTTCTTCCATCTTTTAACCTCACCCTTTGCATGTCGCTAGTACAACCAGCTAAATTACGGCAGGTCAGTGTACGGGCAGGTTTGTCGGGATATAAGTCTCGCGGATTAACGCAAGACGACTTTCGCTCGTAAACGGCAATATATTCATCCTGCCTTGGAGTTAATATTTTGCTTTCGTCTTTGATCGTATCAATTAAATCACCTATGGCTTCACCGACAGTTACTTTATTCTTGTGGACAATAGGATAATTAAAAGAGGATTTATGTCCAACAACAATCATTCTTTCCCTATTCTGTGGAACTCCATAGTTTACTGCGTTTAGGCATCGGAATTCAATGATGTAGCCTAATTTACTGAGTTCATTTTTTATTAAATCAAAATACCATTTGTGAGAATATGCCAAATTCCTGACATTTTCGAACATAAACACCTTGGGCTGCAACTGTTTAATTGCATCAATGAAAATAGGGAAACCATCTCTGGCATCTTCCATCCCTTTTTGATTTCCAAACACACTGAATGGTTGGCAAGGGGGACCACCAATTACAATATCCGCTTCGGGGTATTTAAAACCCACATCTAACTTTTGGAGATGACATATCCCTTTCAGGTTTTTATTGTAAGTTGCTACAGCAGCTTCTTCAAACTCATAACCAATAGTTTCGTATCCGGCAGCTTCAAAACCCAACGATAATCCTCCACAACCAGCAAAAAGATCGAGAACTTTTGTTGGCTGTGTTATGTTGGGACGTAACGTTTCGTTTATATATGTTTTGTACATGCTGCAAATGTACGATTTTTTTTAGAGAGTTAATACCTGTTTTTAGAACAAATAGCAGATATAAAGGAATCTTTCTTCGAATCTAAACATCGTATCACTTTTTTTACTATCTTTGTCACCCGAAACATCAAGAGCAGTGTAGCGCTGCACCAACCGAGCAGGGATGCCACGGTGGTCAAGTTACGATGTGGACAGATATATTAACGTCAAAAAACATCCGATTATGACAAAGACAAACACTTACGCCCAAGAGCGTATCGGCTTCTATGAAGCACGTTTCGCTAGCGAAACAATCAGCCAACTAGTAACTAACTTCAACAGCCTTGCTTCCTCGCATGGATGGACGGCAGAACGCTCCTGCTATTCTGCAGCTCTCACTCGTGAGATGCAGCGGCGCAGCATCGACCTCACGGCCATCATGAGCAATGATACGGAACAGCAGACTATACGCTATGTCCGCGTGGCATACGATGAGGATTCCCATGCACTGCTACCGATAGCATAAACAATCACCCCTCACCATCCTACTGCTCGGATAGTGAGGGGAATCTCATTTAATTATTATCCCCGAAAATGCTTATTGATCCCTCATTTTTATTCAAACAAATTACCGAGGTGTGTCATACTACAGATAATCTGTCTATGAGCAATTTGTGATGCCCCCAAGGCACAGCGAATATGTCGGCTTGAATTTGTGCCCCAATTTGGGGGCAAACACAAATGCCTTTCATAACTATCCAGATAGGATACTTGCCAAATCGAGCAGTATCGGACCTGCTTTCCTGCCACAATGCCACAACTGCCACGAGTTTTCATAGAGGAAATATGTATTTAAATAAATAATTATTAGGTAGCGTATACTTAGATAATTATTTTTTATTCCTAAATAAGTTCGTACATTTACGTGGCAGTTGTGGCATTGTGGCAGAGAAATGGAGCGTTTTGCAATCTCTTAGTTTACAAAACATCAAAAAAGGCATTTGTTTGCATAAATAATTGCTCATAAATTATCGTTCATTAATTCTACGAAGACAAACACAAGATACGATGAAGAGGGATAGCCTATAAGGTCTGAAAAGAATAGGCGAAAACGTACTTTGAAGGCCTTATAGGGTTTGCGCCAGCCATAAGATTCTTATAATCAGCAGTGCAATTTCTCCTAAACGCACTGGCAGTTTTTCCGTTTCTATTAACCGAATTGTTAAATCAGAGGCTTTGATTTAATAATCAATGCTTATGATTTATTATTCACAACCTTTGAATAGTAAATCAGTGCTTATGATTTGAATTTTCGGCAAATATTTTGTATCTTTACGGAGGTAATAAAGAAAGAAACAGAACCAACGATCAAGGATTATGGCAAAGTATATCAAGCAGGAGATGCCCGACATTGCGGGCAAGGGTGAGCATCAGGTGTATTACCGCATGCAGACGGAACGGAATATCGGTGCCGCAGAGTTTGTGGAGGAGGTGGCAGGACTGGGTACGGGGCTCTCTGAGGGAGCGGTGACGCATGTGCTGGAGCAGATGGTGCAGACTATGGCCCGTCTGTTGGCGGATGGGCATACGGTGACTATAGGTGGACTCGGGACCTTCCGCACTGCCATAGGCGTGATGGAAGGTAAGGAGCAGGACACCTTCGACGACGATGAGCCCAAGCGCAATGCGCAGAGCATCGAGGTGAAGGGGGTGAACTTCCGTGCAGACAAGGCATTGGTCAAGGATATCCGCGTGCAGTGCCGCCTCGAGCGTGGCAAGGAGAGCCGCCTCCACCGCTCGCCCTACACGCGTGAGGAGCGACTGGCGCGAGCACTTGCTTTCATAGAGGAGCACACGGTGTTGCGCGTGCCTGACTATGTGAGACTGACGGGGCTTTCGCGCACCACGGCTTCGCTCGAACTGCGCGAGCTATGTCAAGACCCCACCTCGGGCATCCGCTCGATGGGCCAGAGGGCGAGCAAGGTGTATGTCAAACGATAAGCCATGGATTTCAGACTATTCGGCAAAGAAGAGGGAGCAACCCTGTTGGTCATCCCAGGGCTGGGTGTCTCCTACGAGATATTCCTGCCACTCATCGGGCTGTTGGAAGAGCGGTTTCGCATCGTGGCCGTGGAGGTCGACGGCTTCGTGCTGGGCAAGCATACGCGGTTTACCTCCATTGACGACCAGGCAGCGCAGGTCATTGACTATGTGAAGGCGCACTTTGGCGGACATATCGACTGCGCCTACGGGCTCTCATTAGGCGGCAAGGTGCTGTCGCGCGTATTGGAGCGGAATGAAATCACCATCGGCCATGCCATCATGGATGCGGCGCCACTGCTCCCGTTGCCACGGTGGCTCGTAGGTCCTCTGCGCTATCTGCAATGCTTCAATGTATGGACCTGCTACCATTGGACGAAGTTTTGGAAGTGGGTGTTCCGTAGTCACTACTTCGACGTGCTGCTCGGTGAGTGCAGGAAGGTGTACCCCTACGGCGGCTCAGCTGCGGTGCTTGACGGGTACAAGTCGGTATATACGAACAAGCTGCAAAGCATCTCCGGTGCAGACATACATTACTGGTACGGAACGCTGGAGGCCTTCGTGGCCAAGCCGCAAGCCAAGCACCTGCAATCCCTATTCCCTGCCGCACACATCGAGGTATTCGCCAAGATGAACCACGGACAGCTCCTGATAGACCATCCCGACGAGGTGGCGCGAAGGATTAGCGAGATTGTCAATACCTAATGGGGGCACGCCGCAGATTCTTAACCTCAGTATCAACCTGTCGGCAGACTCATGTAGACCGGAGGTCAATATCGCGGAGCTCCTCCTTGATACCGCCGAAGAAGATTCCGGTGGCATCGTAGATGGGATAGTAGAGTACGGAAGACTGCTTGCTTGCCTCGGAGACGAGGCTGTCGGCACGGCGCTCGTCACGGAGGGCGCGGATGGTATCGCCGGGAATCTGATACAGCCCATACTCATCCAGCAGACCGCGCAAGGTCTCGGTAGTTTCTCTCGCCCAGCAACGCACTGCCTTGCTATCACGCACCGTCACGCCATAGTGATAGGGCATATTGTCGAGCAGGTAGCGTGCCGCCTCGTGCTTCTCGGCACTGCGACCTATGGTGTGGTAGTACGCCATCACCGCACGGCGGCGCACCGCCTCGTTGGTACTGTGCGAGGCGTAGCGCACGAGGAGGCATAGTGACATTGTTAAAACCACTAGTAAGCCGATGACGAAAGATATTTTGTTTTTCATATTTTAGCGTGTTTAGTTCGTTGGTTTGTCGCTGTCGTAGACGATGAACTCTCCGTTGCGAGTGAAGCCTTCGGCGCGGATGTGGAGTTTGGTTGTCTGGCTGTTATTATAGAATGATACGGATGCACGGCCTTGATGGTCGGTCCATACATCGGGATTCCAGTAGAGCGTGCGGCGATAGTCTGCCGTGTCGGGCAGGGCACACTCGGAGTAGTCGGGACTGTAGAAGCTGCGCACTTGGCTATAGCCGTTGTAGTAGGTCATGCGTGTTCCGTTGTGGAGCATGTAGGGTGCCCGCCACGGGCTCTTCTTAGGACTGTAGCTCTCGACATCCAGATAGTAATAGTCGAGGAAGTCGGTTTGACCGTCTGTCTTCAATGGCAGCATGTCGCGTGTCAAGAGATTGGAATATACTTTTATGTATTTGGGCATGTAATACTTGTCGAAGAATCCGCGATGTTTGCCTGATAGTGAATCGTGTTGTTCCATCCGTCCCCAGAGCTTTACCTTGCCCAGCGAGTAGTGTAGTGTCATCTCGTTGGCTTGATTTGAAGGGTCTGGCTGTGCATCGAAGTTCCATAGCAAATAGTCATTATAATAGTTGGCAAGCGGTATGCCGCGGTCGATAAGATTATTCCATTCCTTGTAATAGCTGATAACCATATCGGGATTCTCAAAATTGATCTCGTGCTTCACCTTCTTGCGTTTCTTTACCGTCACCTCGTCAAGCAACAATTCGTTGCCTGCCAGGGATTGTTCTTCGTAACGCATCAGGACATGTTTCTCGGGGCTATGGGTCTGATAATAGGAATAGGGCGTGGTAGAGGGTGAGAAGGCTCTGTCAAGGACGGGTACACTGAACGCCATAGGCGAAGGGATTGCTTTCCTCACCATCTGCTTGAACTTCGACAGTTCCCCCTCCTCCTTAAGGCGGATAATAAGCGAGGCATTGCCTAGAATGTGCTTGTCGATGTCAAAATGAAAGCGCCCCAAACTATCGGTCACGCATTCATCCTTATGGTGCATACCATTGGCGCTCAGGTCAATCTTTACCCTCACATTGGGCATCCGCTTGTATCTGTCAGCTTGCGCAAAATACTCTTGCTTGACAATGTCCGACACGACATAGCCATCAATCTCCAGTCCTCGCTCGGGAAGGTATCGAAGAGAATATTCTTCGCCTGCGGACATCGCCTTCCATTCATACCTTCTCCATCCCTGCACAAGCATCAAGCGGTCTATGTCGGCTGCCATAAGGCTGTCGTCGGTATGCTTGAAATAGGAATCCACATCCTCGATGAATCCTTTGAGGTCTGAGGCCAGCAACAGTTCACTGCGTATGTCGCGTGTGTCGTGAGTGTTCTCGCCACGCTCCTCGGTATCAGTGATGGCAATGGAGAAATGCCCTTGGCAGAACCAGCTGTTGGGGCTGTGCAGTTGCATGTCGAGCGTCACCTCTTCGTAAGGCTTCACGCTATCGGGGAGGCACTCTATACACAAATGAGGGGATTGTTTGGGAGAGACAAAGAATAGTCGGTCGGTAAGAATCTCGCCCTGCGGGGTAAACAGCGTGAGTTGATTTACACCGGGCTTTAGGCTCTCCTTGGCTATCATTATCCGACAGAGGGTGTTGCTGCGTAGTGTCAACGTATCCATATCCATGAGTTCGCCACGGCATTGCAATGTCCAAGCCAATAGCTTTTGTGAATAATCATCCGAAACAGAAATATTGAACGAGGCCTCACTATTCCCCACGGGAGGATACACCCGCAGCGTAGCACCCTGCTTCTGAATTGTGGGCAACTCATAGCGGTAGTGTCGCCCTTTGTATTCGACGTGGGCAAAATGTTTCTTTCCACTCTGAGGGGTCAGTCTGAATGTTCCTCTACCACGCCCTGCAGTAGAGAATCGAGCAAGCTCCTTGCCGTTCCTTCCTTCGGTAATCCATCCGCTCACTTCGCGCTTGCCGCCTAGTTCATCTCTCACCTCGAAAGCCACAATAGAAGGCAACTTTTCGACAAGCGAGCCGCCCTCAGGATAGAATGATATGCGCAACGAGTCGTCCATAAACTCCTCCTCTGTCACCTTGGGCGAGGCCAAAGCCGTATGCAAAGGATACCATTCCATCTCCGTCTTGTATTCACCAGGATTCTTGGGACGCATATATACGGGAAACACGCGTGAAAACATACAATGATTCATATCCGCCACAATATCTTGGTCGGAGATTTCTTCACTATAGATGGTATTGCTTGTTGAAGAATACTTCTCACGCTCTATTGTCCACGATTTCGGTTCATTCCCCCAATTGAGCATGTAGCGTGTGTAGGCACGTATCTCATAATAGCCCGTGCGGTAGTCATCATTCAAGATGAAATCTCCGTGACACATGCCGTTCTCCAAGCGCATCTTCTTGCGCTCCATCTCCACACCCTTTTCGTTAAGGAGTTCCACATAGAGCACCCCACTCAATCGGGTGGGATGCAATGTGGTAGCATTCATTACGTATGCCTTGAACCAGATGGTGTCACCAATAAAGTAACTTCGATTATCCATATGGAGATACACCTTCTCCTGCGGATACCGATTTAATGATAAATCCTGCAAGAGTGATTTATAACAGTCTACATAGTCTAAATTGTTACCCCATATTGAGGTAATAGGTAATAAAAATATATAAATTATAAAACTTTTTTTCATCATTTCGTTGTCGTCTCCGTGCAACTTGCAGTGATATCAAAGGCTCCAGTTTTAGATTACTCGGATTTCTCAGATTTCTTTACCTACATGGATAAATAATCTGTGTAATCCGCGTAATCCGTGGTCGTATTAGTAATCAGAGGTCAAACTGACTACCGGTTTTGCGATTGCAGCTCCTCCTTGATGCCGCTGAAAAAGATACCCGTAGCATCATAGATAGGATAATAGAGCACGGAAGACTGCTTGCTTGCCTCGGAGACGAGGCTGTCGTGCTGGTCGAAGAACTCGATACCTGTGATAACAACACCCACGAGTAGAGCGCACTTGAGCACGCCAATGAATCCGCCCAGGAGGCGGTTGACCCATCCGAGGCAGATAATGCTGAGCAGCTTGGAAACGAGCCAGCCCACGAGGTTGAAGAGAAGGGGTACGACAACCAATATAAGTATGAATGCCGTGATGTGGGCAGACTGGGCGGAGAGGTTGAATGTGTTCGTCAGCCACTCCCCTACAGGGAGGTAGAAGGCACGACCGAGGAGCAAGCCTCCGATGAGCCCTGCCAATCCGGCAATCTGTTTCACGGCTCCGTCGCGCAAGCCACCGATAAGGCCAATGGCGAGAAGAACGGCGATGATGATGTCAATTGTTTGCACGTTAACACGTATTAAACTAAACAAACCACAGATTACGCAGATTACACGAATTAAGTGCCACGACAGAATCTGAGAAATCTGTGAAATCTGTGGTTATATAAAGATTGCGAATTACAAAGTTTGCTTTACCTCAATCTCCTTGAAGGTCTCGATGATGTCGCCTTGCTTGATGTCGTTGCAACCGACGAGCGAGATACCACACTCGAAGTTGGTACCTACCTCCTTCACATCGTCCTTGAAACGCTTCAGGGCATTGATGTCGCCCGTGAAGATAACGATACCGTCGCGGATGAGGCGTGCACGGTCTGAGCGGGTTACCTTACCCTCACGCACCATAGCACCAGCTACATAGCCCACCTTGGAGATGTGGAATACCTCGCGCACCTCGATGGTAGAGGTAACCTCCTCCTTGATGGTGGGAGCAAGCATACCCTCCATAGCGGCCTTCACCTCCTCAAGGGCATCGTAGATGATGCTGTAGAGGCGG
>JAFQLT010000117.1 GCA_017396545.1 Bacteroidaceae bacterium
CGTCAACCTCATGGATGCCTCGAACCCCGAGACAGACACTCCCGTCATCTTCGGCAAGCGCGTGGCCGTCATCGGTGGCGGTAACACCGCCATGGACTCGGTGCGCACAGCCCTGCGCCTCGGTGCCGAGCGTGCCATGATCATCTATCGCCGCAGCGAGGAGGAGATGCCCGCCCGTGTAGAAGAGGTGAAGCATGCCAAGGAGGAGGGCGTAGAGTTCCTCACCCTGCACAACCCCATCGAGTACATAGCCGATGAGAAGGGTCGCGTGAAACAGGTAGTACTGCAAAAGATGGAGCTGGGCGAGCCCGATGCCAGCGGACGCCGCAGCCCCGTAGCCATTCCCGGAGCTACCGAGACCATCGACATCGACATGGCCATTGTAGCCGTAGGTGTGAGTCCCAACCCCATCGTGCCCACCTCAGTGAAGGGACTCGAGCTGGGTCGCAAGAACACCATTGCCGTGAACGACGACATGCAGTCGAACATCCCCACCATCTATGCCGGTGGCGACATCGTGCGTGGCGGTGCTACGGTAATCCTCGCCATGGGCGACGGACGCCGTGCTGCAGCAGCCATGGCCAAGAAGCTGCGTGGAGAGTAGACAAACAAACTCAATGTCATATTACAAGGAGAGGGGGTACATCATACCCCCTCTTTTATTAAAACTACAGTCAATAGAAATCGCTTGTGCCTACAAGACCAACCACAAGGCGTCAAGTACAACAATAAGTATCATAAAGAATCATGCACCCTATGATATGCATCATATAAATACGCAAGTTCTTCACCGCCTGCTCCCAACGCCTCCAATAAACGCAAATCAGAACATATAACATCGGCAAAAGTAGGAGCTGAAGCATAGCACTCCTCATCGTAAGGTTCCTGCGAATGCAGCTCCTCCGCACGATGCATACACCGGAAACACTCATCTCGTAATCCTTGCAGCCAATAGTTGTAAGCTGCAAGCTTCCAATCGGTAAAGGTAAGTTCATCGAAATGCTCGGTCATCATGCGCCCGTAATACTTGGCAGCTTGCATCAGCAGCCCACTCATAAAACAGCACTCTGCCAACAGACGAAGCGACCTCAATGATTCGGGATGATGGTAGTCTATTTTGTACAATCGGGGCAATGCATCCTCATACTCGCCCAATTCATAAAACAGCTCAGCCACATGATAGGTCAAGCTTAGATTGTCAGGCTTCATGCTCTCGGCAGCTTCATAATACTCAAGTGCCTTGTCGTAGTGGTTCGTGGCACGATAGCACTGCGCCAAATGATGGATAGTCCAATAGCTGTCAGGCTTCAGCAAATCGGCTTTGGTATACGCCTCGATGGCCTCGCTATACATTCTCATCTTTTGATAGCAGAAGCCCAGTTGCTGTAGCTGTGTAGCTTCCATCTGCTCGGGATGCTGACCTTCAAGGCAAATGAAATACTCAATGGCACGAAGGTAACATTTCTGCTTGATGCTCAAATCTATGAGCCTAAACAAACATTCGGGTTGTATAATGAGATCGTAAAGTGGATTTATGCGTACCGGCTTCTGTACGACATGATTGAAGGGGTTGTCAAACTCCTGCGCACCAGTAAAGAGTTTAAAGAAACGGTACAAGTTCTGTATATACTGTCGCAGAACGCTCTGCACCGTTTGCTTGCTCAGACGTTTCAGATCGGGCATATCAGCATCTTCCCTGAGTGCTCGATTCTGTTCTTCAAGCTGACTCATCATTGCCTCACGCTGCACCTGAGGTATCTCGCGTACAGCATAGCAGAACGAGTATTTATCCGAATCACACAAGTAACCAGACTGCAATATGGTATCGGCAAACGAGTTACTCGTCCCAGGTATCCCCATGATGGAAAGTACATCGGCCTGCCACACATCAAACGGGCGGAACCAGTTGCTTATAGTATAGAAGAATGGATATCGCTTCAATTGTGAGAATGTACTCATATTCACATCCACCCCCTCCATTTGCCACTCGGAGATTTCACGCATACTCTCCTCAAGACCACTCTCGTGCATCCACTGTTCCCAGTCAGGATTGATGTCATCAGCAGTTGCATCCTCTGCAGTGATATTGGGCATACGACGCAGTTTGGGATTCTTCATCAGCTCGGGGATGATCTCTTCACGCATCTTGCGATCGACCTCCTCCGTATCGGTACTACGGATAAACTGCAGAAGAACCTCACATACTTGAGATGCAAACTGAGGATCCTCACCAAGAAGTTCAAGACGCATTTTCGCTTCACTGTAGTAACCTATACGCCCACCCCAGCAATAGCAAGCAACAACAATCCCTACCAAAGCACGGGTACTCACCATGACTTCGGGATGATAATAGGCATCGCACAGGAAGAGCAGCTTCAAGGGATCAAACATGCGCAACAAGCTCAATGTAACAGCGCTAACAATTGTACACTGATCATTTTTCATGATGCTGGGAGACAGCAGCAATCCATCAGCTTCAGCCGCTGTTGCTGTATCCCAGATACCCTGCGTCCAGAGGTCAGTAAAGAGCGCAGACAACTGCTTGTCATGAGTAGAGGCCAACTGCTTCAATTCTCCCTCATCGCTCATGCTATGCGTGCCTTCGGCAAAAGCCTCAAGTTGCATACGGTAGGCATGCAGCGACTCACGACGAACACTCTTGCTTTGCGCTGTGTAATAGGGCATTTCCTTGGCACCATACACGGCAAGGGCACAACGGTCGCTAAGTTGTAAGGCATGCCCCACAAGCTGTCCGTATACACGGCCACGCTCAGGATCAGCAATACCCTGTCTAAAATAATCGATGAGAGCATCGTATGTAGCAACGATACCACTCAGTTCATACTCCAGTTCGGTAAGCCCAGCCTCATGAATTTCCCTTGCAAGACATTCCAAAAAGGGATAAAACTGCTTTTTCTCTATAAGGTCAATTCTATGACCTGACAAACGGTCTATATTCACAATACTTCTTTCCTCTATAAAACAACACAAAGTTCGCTAAGTTTTCTGAACTGTGCAAATGATAGCCAGGGATTTTCGATAGATAACTGACGGAGGCATCACCTAAGTGATACCTCCGCCAATCACATTATTTACATAAAGGTATTACTTCGTCTTGCTGATACGCAGCGTGTAGGTCATCTTCTTGTTTGGCACGCGATACTCGGGCAGGGTGTCTACGTCGTGTCCGCAGCTGGCGTTGCCCACGCCACGGGTCCATGCGTCGAGGTGAAGCACGGTGTAGGGACGAGGCTGCATCTCCCAAAAGTGACGGGCATTCATCAGGTCCTCATCGGTGTACTGGAGAGCCGAGAAAGATACGGTGCCTTCGGTTTCGATGGTGATGCCGAAGCCCTGTTCATCACGGAGGATGAGCTGGCGCAAACCCTCACGGCCACCGGTCATCTGAGGCTTCACATAGCGCTCGGGCATATCGGCCACTGTGGTCGAGTAGCGGCCTACGATGGCACCATCCTTGCGGTCGCAGTAGTTCTCCCAAGGACCATAAGCGTAGTAGTCTACATTATGGAGCGATGAATCAACCATACATACGAGGCCCGCACGACGCAAGTTGCCGCTCTTGGGCACGAAGGTAGCCTCTACATCGACAATGCCTTGCGGATAGATGATGTAGTTGATCTCGGTATCGCACAGGCTACCGCCACGGCGCGTCTTGACGACGGTGTTGCCATTCTCTTCCACCACTTCGATTGTGCCCTCTGCCTCAAGACCGTTCGACACGTTGCCGTAGCGGTCGTTCTCTATCCAACGGTGGTTGTCGTAGAGGAAGCCCTGGCCATCGGCAATGATGTTGCGTCCCTCAAAGGCCAGCGCGGTAAGGCGCCCTGTAGCGGCATCGAAGGTAGCCTGCACC
>JAFQLT010000118.1 GCA_017396545.1 Bacteroidaceae bacterium
AGCAGATTTGCACTGTTTGGTCGCAGCAAATAGTGGTCTATTTGCAAGAACAAAGAGTGTAAAGATGGTAAAAAGAGCCTCAAATAAACTGAAAAGTATAACATAAAACTTATTAGCGGTAAAATCCAAACAGATTCTTAAACAGGCGATAAATACTTTTTCTGCTGCTCCAAACAAACAAAAAAACGGTACTGCCTAGCAGTACCGGTTGGCTCTCCGGTCACATTGCCTGCATTCTGCGGACGATGTTGTCTGCTTCGGTGAGGAAGTCCTCGCTCAGCTTGCGGTAGTACTTCTTCACACAGCCGGGCTCGGGATGGCCGGCACGGGACAGGAACTCGCTCTGCAGGTAGAGGATGTCGGCCAGAATCTCGTCTGCCCTGGCGCTGTCGGCCTTCTTTAGCTGCTTCAGTACGATACATTCCAGAAACAGCTCACTGATCACGTAGTTGATGCCTTTCTTGAGGTCTCTCTTGTTTGCCATAGGGGTTGAGTTTTTTAGGTTGTTAAGTTATTCTACATACGGTTGTTCTCGTCGGGGGGGCAAGTGCAACGTGGGAGTTGCAATCCTCCCGTCCGATTTTGGTGTAAAGGTAGGCAATAATACTTAATGTGCCAAACTGTAGCGAAAAAATGCACGGAAATTTGATAATCTCACGAAAAAGTGCAAATTTTGCGTCACGGTACGTCGGTGCTTCGGGTGATGCCGTCCCCCCTTGGCAAGCGTGGCCGTCTACGGAACATGTATTATGATATAGTACGTATGGAAAAGATATTTTAACTCACTTTAATAACTAAAACAACAATGAAGAAAAGCGCATTGCAAATGGCTCGTGCTTCGTATCAGCCGAAGCTGCCCCAGGTATTGAGAGGTGCCGTAAGAATCGAAGAGGGTGCCCCCACACAGTCTGTAGCCGACCAGGAGGCTATCAAGGAGTTGTTCCCCAACACGTATGGTACCCCGATGTTGAAGTTCGTTCCTGCCGAGAAGGTGGAGAGCAAGCCCATCAATGTGGGTGTGATACTCTCCGGCGGTCAGGCTCCCGGTGGCCATAACGTGATCTCCGGTTTGTTCGATGGCCTCAAGATGCTCAACCCCGAGAGCCGCCTCTTCGGCTTCCTCATGGGCCCCGACGGCTTGGTGAAGCACAACTACCGTGAGCTCACTGCCGAGGTGGTGGACGAGTACCGCAACACGGGTGGTTTCGACATGATCGGCTCTGGCCGCACCAAGCTCGAGACCAAGGAGCAGTACGACAAGGGTCTTGAGATCCTCAAGGAGCTGGGCATCAGCGCCCTCGTGATCATCGGTGGCGACGACTCTAACACCAACGCTTGCGTGCTTGCCGAGTACTACGCCTCGATCAATGCCGGCGTACAGGTGATCGGTTGCCCCAAGACTATCGACGGTGACTTGAAGAACGAGATGATCGAGACCTCATTCGGTTTCGACACCGCTTGTAAGGTGTATGCCGAGGTGGTGGGTAACATCGAGCGCGACTGCGACTCTGCCCGCAAGTACTACCACTTCATCAAGCTCATGGGCCGCTCGGCTTCGCACATCGCCCTTGAGGTGGCTCTTCAGGTACAGCCCAACATCTGCATCATCTCTGAGGAGGTGGAGGCCAAGAACCAGTCGCTCGACGACGTGGTGACCTACATCGCCGAGGTGGTGGCTAAGCGTGCTGCTGCAGGCAACAACTTCGGTACCGTGCTCATCCCCGAGGGTCTCATCGAGTTCATCCCCGAGATCAAGTCGCTCATCAGCGAGCTCAACGACTTCCTCGCTCACAATGCAGCTGAGTTTGCTGCCGTTGCCGAAGACGAGCAACGTCAGTACATCATCGACCACCTCACCGAGGCTAACGCCAAGGTATATGCAAGCCTGCCCGAGGGTGTGGCACGCCAGCTCTCGCTCGACCGCGACCCCCACGGCAACGTACAGGTATCGCTCATCGAGACCGAGAAGCTACTCTCCGAGATGGTAGGCAACAAGCTCGAGGAGTGGAAGGCCGCAGGCAAGTACAACGGTAAGTTTGCCGCCCAGCACCACTTCTTCGGCTACGAAGGCCGTTGCGCTGCTCCGTCAAACTATGATGCCGACTACTGCTACTCGCTCGGCTACGCTGCATCACTGCTCATCGCCGATGGCAAGACCGGCTACATGCCCTCAATCCGCCAGACCACACGTCCTGCCGAGGAGTGGCTGACCGGCGGTATCCCCATCACCATGATGATGAACATGGAGCGTCGTCACGGTCAGATGAAGCCCGTGATCAAGAAGGCTCTCGTGAAGCTCGATGGTGCCCCCTTCAAGGCATTTGCTGCTAAGCGTGAGGCATGGGCCAACGAGACAGAGTACGTATTCCCCGGTCCCATCCAGTACTACGGCCCCCGCGAGGTATGCGACCAGCCCACCATGACACTCCGCTACGAGTTGGGCGACCTCTAATAGGAATTGATAATTGACAGTTGATAATTGACAATATATCATAATAATTGGTAAGTAAGGGCAGGCATCATGTCTGCCCCTACTTTGTATACTCACCCCGAATGGCAAACAACAAATCCACTGTACGCACCACTGTTCTGAGGATGAACGGCAAGCCTGCTCCCAAGAAGAAGACTGCGGAGAAGCGCAAGCCCCTGTCGGAGAAGGAGAAACGCAAGGCGGCACTGGCTAAGGCAAAGGCCAAGGAGGCGGCAGCCCGTAAGGCGCGTCGCCGAAAAGAGCGTATGCGCCGCTGGGCACACTTCCGCAGGTCGGGCTTCGTGCATTGGGCGCTCACGGCCTTGATGGCAGTGGCGTTGTTTGCATTCTTCTATCATTTCTTCATCCGCCCCTATAGCTACCGTTGGAAACCGTGCTATGGATACAAAGGGTATGGGGTATGTCTGCCCGTCAACTTTAAGGTGCACGGCATCGACGTGTCGCATCATCAAGGCGCTATCGACTGGGATGCCGTAAGGGCGACCGACAAGCAGAGCTTCCCCATAAGGTTTGCATTCCTGAAGGCTACGGAGGGAGGCGACTATAAGGATCGTCGCTTCGTGGAAAACTTCAGGGAGGCCCGCAAGGCCGGACTGATATGCGGGGCATACCACTTCTACAATCCCGATACCGACCCCATCCGGCAGGCCGACTTCTTCATTTCGCAGGTCAAGCTAAGGGGTGGGGACTTGGCTCCCGTACTGGATATTGAGCGCAAGCCGCGCGACAAGGCGCAATTGCAGGCCGATATCAAGAAGTTCCTCAACCGTCTGGAGCAACACTATGGCGTGAAGCCCATCATCTATACCTCTTATAAATATAAGACACGCTATCTCGACACACCGGAGCTCGATGCCTATCCTTTCTGGATTGCCCATTACTACGTCGACATGCTATCGTATGGAGGGGAATGGCAGTTTTGGCAACATACCGACTACGGTACGGTGCCGGGGATAGAGACCAATGTGGACTTGAATGTCTTTAACGGTACGATAGAAGAGTTGAAGCAGTATATGGTGAAATAGGGGTAAAATCCAAACGGATTCTTACTCTTGCGTGAACTTGACTTGCTGGGTTGCCACGAGCTGGTCGTACCGTCCGCCGAAAGGACGATGGTAGACGTATACCTGATACTCGTTTTCAGCTTCGTAGAAGTTGCCTTCGGCAGGCGCGGTGTTCCCAGTAGTGCTGCCATCAGGTACCCACAGGTACATGAAGTCGTAGGCGCCTTGCTTGAGCAGCACGGTGGCTTCGTAAGCCTGTGCGGCGCTATTGTATGCCAACCGATAGGCAGGGGAGAACTCGTTGTATGCAAACTCTCCCGTCAAGTAGAAGCTGCCTCCTGGGAGCAGGGGCATATCGAGACGGAAATGGACAAAAAGGTAGTCGGCCTCCACATCGCTATCTTCCGCCATATTGTACCGCACGAGATAGCGCCCGTCGTGGTCTTCATCGTAGCTGTAGTTGCGGCGGGGCGCATCGGGCAGAAGCGTCGCATGATAGTAGGGCGCAAAGTAGGAAATCTCGTCTACCCCTTGCGTAGCATAGTGCATGTTGATCACCTCGAAGCGGCGATATTCGTTACCTGCAGGAAAGATGAGCGGCTTCACATGCGTGTAGGTCAAATGTCCCGGGCTCACATAAGTGGGCTTGATGTCGTATACGCAGTTGTCGGTACGGCCGTTCTGATAGACGTACACCTTGACCTCCTGCACGGGGTCGATGACCTCGCCGGTGCGGTAGTCGACGGTGAGCTCCACCTGCTGATGGCTCAGGTTGGTATCTATATCGGTATTGCTCGTCACGACCGCATTGAGTGCCATACGCGGCTCCACGATGCGGAAGCAGGCCACGGCAACAGGCTTCAACCCTGAGTCCTGAACTCCGGATCCTTCGTTTTCCTCTTCGTCATCCTCTTCGTCCAGATAGATCTCCACCCGATAGTTGCCCGATACCTTGAACTGGATGTTGTCGTTGGGCAGATCGAAATGGTAGTGCGTATAGAGCATGGTGGTGTTCAGCGAGTTGTCGTAGTCGTCAATGGGCTGTCCGTTGAAGCCATCCATATAGTCCACCTCGAAGAGGTCCGAGGGAGTCCAGTCGGCATTGCAGTGCACAATCTTATAGATGAAGCGATGATAGTCGTGCGTGAGATGATCGAACGAGATGGTCACCCAGTCGTCGGTGCCTAAGGTGATGACATCATCGTGTAGCCAGTCATCGTTGACGATGGTCTGCAAGGTGTGTATCGTGGGACTGTACACCTTGTTTGACTGGGCGCGCCCCACGCTACTGGCCATTCCTGCCAGCAGGGCCAATGTGCAGATATGTATATGCAGCCTTTTCATGTTGCGAAGATAATGCTTTTTTGTTGATAAATGTAACAATCGTAGAGGGAATCTTGTTGGTTTCTCGCTCGTTTCTTCGTATCTTTATGGCTGCGCCATGAAGATACAGTGCACTCGCAGTGAAAAATATTGAAGTGAACTTCATATTTCTCGCTCGTTTCTTCGTATCTTTGCAAAATAATGGATTTAATATGCGATTGGATATAAGAACGGGATTCTTTCCTCTCTTGATGGCAGTATTGTGCATCACCCCTTCTGCCGTAAGTGCACAGACTGGCTTCGTGGAAAAGGTGCTTGTCCGCCAACGGACAAAAACATTGAAAGACGGTTCCCTGTATAAGGGCGATGTGATGCTAATGCGTCCTCATGGGCGAGGAAAGCAGACTTATGCTGATGGCTCGGTTTATCTGGGCCAGTTTGAGCATGGGCATCGTCATGGGAAGGGAACCATGACCTATGCTAATGGTGATCGGTATGAGGGAGCATGGCAAAAAGGTGCCCGCCAAGGTCGGGGAACCTACTACTATAGTGACGGACGCCGTTTCGAGGGGGATTTTATAGCGAATGAGATTCAAGGCTTCGGAACCATGTATTATGCGAATGGCGATACCTATACCGGCTTGTGGAAGAACGGGCTACGTCATGGCAATGGCGTTTATATATGGTGCTATGACGGCTCCAACTATAATGGTGAGTGGTATCTTGACCATAAGCACGGTAAGGGCCGCATGTTTTGGCTTGATGGTGCCAGCTATGACGGGTATTGGAAGTACGATGTGCGTGATGGCGAAGGCGCCTTCTCGTATGCCAACGGAGATGAGTACGTAGGTCAGTGGCGCAACAATGTGCAGCACGGTAAGGGGGAATATCGCTTTGCTGACGGTGATGTGTATGTTGGAGAATATGCCAACGGACTGCGTTCGGGATATGGCATATATACGTGTGAAAATGGCAGCAAGTATGTGGGTGAGTACAAGCAGGGCGAGATAGAGGGGCGTGGCCGCTATGAAATGCCCAGCGGGGAGGTCTATGATGGTGAATGGCTGCAAAACAAGCGTCACGGACAGGGGATCTGCCGATGGCCGAATGGGGATGTCTACGAAGGTGAATGGGTGGATGACCGCCCCCATGGCGAAGGATGCATGACACTGGCTGACGGTACGGTATATATTGGGGAGTATAGCGAAGGACTCAAGGAAGGAAAGGGTAAAGTGATACATCCTGATGGGACGAGTATGGAAGGTCTCTTTACGAATGACCTGTGCGATGGACCTTTCAATGAATATGATGCCAATGGAGATCTCGTGAAGACCGTCAATTATGTCAATGGCATGAGGCGATAGTGCCTTTTGCCTGCTGTGGCTCAAATAAATTGGGCATTGCGCTCGCCTTGTACTAAATATTAACGTGATTGTAGTTGAAGATACGCTGCACCATGGGATAAAAAACAAATCAATTTATTTTGTTCTCCTATCGGTTTGCTGTATCTTTGCATGATATTTCGTCGTGAAAGAAAAAAATAACAAAAATAGAGCAATATGAACATTTCGTATAATTGGCTAAAGGAATATGTCGATTTTACCCTCACTCCCGATGAGGTAGCCGCTGCGCTCACCTCGATAGGCCTGGAGACTGGCAGCGTGGAGGAGGTACAGACCATCAAGGGTGGCCTCGAAGGTATCGTTATCGGTGAGGTGCTCACCTGCGAACCGCATCCCAACTCTGACCACATGCACGTGACAACGGTTAATCTCGGTGAGGGCGACCCTGTACAGATTGTATGTGGCGCTGCCAACGTGGCTGCCGGTCAGAAGGTGGTAGTAGCAACATTGGGCACCAAACTCTACGACTGCGATGAGTGCTTCACCATCAAGAAGTCGAAGCTTCGTTGTGTGGAATCTAATGGTATGATCTGTGCCGAGGATGAAATCGGTATTGGCACCAGTCAC
>JAFQLT010000119.1 GCA_017396545.1 Bacteroidaceae bacterium
GCGTACCACTGCTACTTTGGGCTCGGCAGCATCGGCACTCAGACCGAGGATGTCAGCCACTTTTGTCATCACAGCTTGTCCACCTACAGGACACAGCAGACCGTCGAGCGAACCTGCCTTGACACAAGCGTCGGCAAAGCCGGCACAACCGGGGTATCCGCAACCGCCACAGTTGGCTTGCGGCAATACCTCAGCAACCTGTCCCACACGTGGATCTTCTTCTACAGCAAATTGCTTGGACACGACAAACAGTACACCAGCCAAGACCAGTGCTGTCACTCCCAAAGCAATTACTGCTACCAAAATTGTGTTCATGATTGAATTTATGGTTTATGATTTATTGTTTATCCTTCTATCGGTTTGATTGTAAACGTAAACTCACGGGCCAACTTCTTCTTATTTGCAAAAAGGAGAAGGAAATAGGCAGTCAGCACCAGCAATGCGGCCAAAGCGGCCAAAGCCTCATTACCATCGGCCAGCCACATGACCAGGGCTACAGCAACCACAAGCAACAAGAGGGGAAAAAGAAAGGCGAGGCGAACAGCCTTCATTCCCATTGTAGCTGCTCCCTCGACCATCACTCGCTGCCCTACTTGATAGGCAGTGGTATCGGCACCATACACATCCACGATTTTTTCCTTACTCTCTGCGGCAGAACATAAACTCTTGGCACCGCATGCAGCACAAGCCGAGGCTTGCACGATGCGAACATGAATGCAGTCTCCATCTATAGAGTCCACCCTACCCTCATGCTTTATTACATCCGCCATATTCATTCTGTTTATTCTTACAAAATTAGTGTAAAAAAACGATTATGCGAAGACAAAAGGGATTTATTTCCACTTTTATTGAGTGACGAACACCTTATATCACTCTTATCCTTTCAGCCAAGCGTGTTTGGCCACACTATATATAGGAACAAAGGGAATGATGAGCGGAGTTCTCTTGATATAGGCCTGAAAGGCCGGGTCGTTGCCGTAAGTCTCTGTCTGACGTAGTTCGAGACGACGTGCGCCACTGAACATAACATATACGATGCCAATGTATCCAAGTGAGGCTATTACCCATTGGCCTACAGTACAGCACGATCCGAAGCAAATGATGAAGCTTCCCGTCCACATCAACACCTCACCAAAGTAGTTGGGACAACGCACGATACGATACAGACCCGTATCTACATATCGGCGTGCATTAACTTTCTTAGCAGCACTTTTTTGTGCATCGGCCACCATCTCTATCACCACACCAAGGGCAGCTATGATAGATCCAGCCCACATCCACCATTCGTTCACGGGAAGTCCACCACGGAGGTTGTCGAGATAGAATGTTACAGGACTTATCTGCCCTACGTAGAGGAGAGCACATGCTATCCATATCATCATCATCACAAATACAGGTTTCTTCGTAGTGTTTTCCGGTTGGTACAATATCTTCTTGTACGATGCTGAGCGCTTCTCACGAAGCAAGAGGAACAAGCCCAAACGAACACCATAGACAAACAGTACCGCGCAAAGCAACAATGCAGGCCAAGTAATGACATCGTGAAAGATGATAGCTACAGCCACAGAGAGTGCTGAGATGGCGAACCCATAACCAATGCTAAAGAAGTAGATGAAATAAATCCATCCTAATGCAGAGATGGCAAATGATATTGCCAATAATACATAAAGGTAACTCATGTAATCCAATTTTTATATTTGACAAATAATATGCAAAGATGCATGTATTTTTTCATCTTAACAAATAAATTGGGGTTTTCTCTTAATTTGCGCTATCTCTTTAACAACAATGTTACAGAAGATAGGCTACGCCTCGGAAAACCACGAATAAATTTGCGTCTTCTCTCGGCTTGCACTATCTTTGTACTATGAAGCTCGAACTGCATGACCTGTATATAGGGTACGATGAGGATGCCAACCGCCGTATCGTGGCAGAGACGCTCGACGCCTCGCTTGCCAAGGGGACAATGGCTTGTCTCGTGGGAGCCAATGGCGTGGGCAAGAGTACGCTCATGCGCACGCTGTCGGGGTTCCAGCCTGCCCTGCGGGGCGAGGTGCGTATCGACGGAAAGCCCATCGGGGAGTACTCGCCGCGCGAGCTCTCGGAGAAGATTGGGGTGGTGCTCACTGAGAGGAACACCGCCGCTGAACTCACCGTGGAGGAGGTGGTGGGCATCGGGCGCATACCCTATACGAACTTCTGGGGGACGATGACCCCTGCCGACCGTCAGGCCGTAGATGAGGCGATAGCGCTCGTGAACATAGGGCCGTTGCGCAAGAAAAGGATCGGGCGCGTGAGCGACGGTGAGCGGCAGAAGGTGATGATAGCCAAGGCGCTGGCACAGCAGACCGATGTGATACTGCTCGACGAGCCTACGGCATTCCTTGACTATGGCAGCAAGGTGTCGGTGATGCGACTACTGCGCCAGCTGGCACACGAGCAGGGCAAGGCGGTGTTGCTTTCGACGCACGACCTGGAGATTGCGTTCCAGACGGCCGACGAGGTGTGGATATTGCAACAGAATGGGCTGCAGACGGGTACGCTCGATGCTTTGGAACAGCAGGGCGCAGTATCGACATTCCTCGCCCAAAGCGGACTGCGCTACGAGGCGGACAACAGGAGGATAGTGATCGGTGAAGACAAGGCTCCTCCCCTGCCCCTCCCAAGTAGAGGTGACTCGGCGACAATGATTTCCTAAACTCATAACTTACAATTCATAACTCAAACAACATGTTTTCAGGAATAGTAGAAGAATGTGCCACGGTGGTTGGCATCGTCAGAGAGCAGGAAAACCTGCACCTGACACTCAAGTGTAGCTTTGTAGACGAACTGAAGATCGACCAGAGCGTATCGCACAATGGCGTGTGCCTCACGGTGGTGAGCATCCAGGACGGTACCTATACGGTGACGGCCATGAAGGAGACCATAGAGCGCTCGAACCTCGGGCTGCTGCAGCCGGGCGATGCGGTGAACGTGGAGCGCAGCATGATGATGAACGGCCGCCTCGACGGACACATCGTGCAGGGCCATGTGGACCAGACGGCGACCTGCATGAAGGTGGAGGATGCCGAGGGAAGCTGGTACTATACGTTCAAGTATGCCTTTGACAAGGAGATGGCGCGCCGCGGATACTTCACCGTAGACAAGGGCTCGGTGACGGTCAATGGGGTGAGCCTCACGGTGTGCAACCCTACGGCCGACACGTTCCAGGTGGCTATCATCCCCTATACGCACGACAACACGAACTTCCACGCCATCCGTGAGGGTAGCGTGGTGAACATCGAGTTTGATATCATCGGCAAGTATATGGCGCGGATGGTGGCGCTCAGCGAGTGAACTTCGCCGCTGTCCACTCCTTCTCCATGCGGTGGCTCACGTAGTGTAGGCCGAGGCGTTCTGCTTCGGCCTTTATCATGGGCAGGTCGCTCTCGTAGAAGCCGCTGAAGTAGATTGCTCCGCCTGTGTTCATGCGGGCCACGTAGTATTGCATGTCGGCAAGCAGGATGTTACGGTTGATGTTGGCGATGATGACATCGAACGGTCCCTCGGTGGCGAGCGATGAGGCATCGCCCTGGAATACCTTGATGTTGTCGATATGGTTGAGGGCGAGGTTGTCGATGGAGTTGTTGACGCACCACTCGTCGATGTCGATGGCGGTGAGTGTCGAGGCTCCGCGCATCGAGGCGAGGATGGCGAGGATGGAGGTGCCGCAGCCCATGTCGAGCACCGTCTTTCCCCGCAGGTCGGTGTCGAGCAGGTAGCTGATGATGAGGCGCGTGGTCTGATGGTGTCCCGTTCCGAAAGCCATCTGGGGATTGATGATGATGTCGTAGTCGGCCTTGGGGTAGTCCTTGTGGAAGGTGCTGTGGATGACGCAGCGGCTGTCCAC
Source organism: Bacteroidaceae bacterium (assembly GCA_017396545.1). Lineage (GTDB taxonomy): Bacteria > Bacteroidota > Bacteroidia > Bacteroidales > Bacteroidaceae > UBA1189. The sequence goes on from JAFQLT010000119.1 coordinate 3,890, forward strand.
CACGATGGGCTCGAAGAAGTTCTTCTCCCACTCCTCGTTCCAGTCCTTGTCCTCCACCTCCTCGGCGGTGAAGGTGATGACGACATCCTGCATGGGGAAGTCGGCAAGGAGGGCCTGTAGGGCCTGTTCGTCGTAGAGGTGGGCAGGGACATAGCCGACGGTGCCGTCGGGCGACTCTACAAAACTTTCAAAGCCCTGCTCCATGGCAAGGGCTGCAATGATGTCGTTGGCGGTTTCACTGGAGGGACTTACGGTGAATCGGACTTCGAGGTATTTCATATTTGTTTAGTGTTTAAGAGTATTGTGTCATCCTGAGTGAAACGAAGGATCCCACAGTGTGCAATGTGCTTGCTGAAAGAAACGTGAGACCTTTGCGAGATCTTTCGCCTTGCTCAAGATGACAAGGTGCTGCAAAAGTACACTTTTTTAGGGATTCTCCCCACAAATGATAGGAAAAATCCTCCATCGGAGTTGTTTTTATCTTGTATCTTTGCAGTAGAAAAAGCATATAAATATATAATTAGGTATGAAAAAAGCATTTTTGATAGCATGTCTGCTGATAGGAATCGTAGGTTCTGCATCTGCACAGCGTGACGACCTGTACTTCATCCCCAAAAAGAAGAAGGCGGTGGTGAGCGAGAAGGCTGACGTTGAATCAGCCAATCGTACCGATGATCAGGCTTCATCCTTGACTACGCAAAGCGAAGGCAAGACCTTGTCTGTGACCGCAGTCCCTGCAAAAAAGTTGCTGATGGACGAGGATGCCTACAACCGCCGTGGGGCGTACCTCACCGAAGAGGGAGATGCCGTATCAGAGTTTGCTATGAGCGACAAAGGGTTTGTTCTTATCACCGAGGAGGGAGATACCATGCGGATGGACACCGACACCTTACGCCTCACTCGCGTAGAGGATGGCGAGGGGTGGGTCAACGGCTTCGAGGGCAGCGACTCAGACTATGAGTATGCCATGCGCATCGTCCGTTTCCGTAATCCGCGCTATGCCATCCCCGTAAGCAGTCCACTCTATTGGGACGTGGTCTATGGTGATGCCTTATGGCCCAGTTGGGAGTGGAATGTCTATGACGATGGCATGTATGCCTACGTGTTCCCCACGTCGAACAACTGGCATTATTGGGATTATATGATGAGCTATCCCTTCGGGTGGAGTGCATATCACCATGGTTATCACTGGGTGCATCACTGGGGCAGCCATTGCGGGTGGCAGTTCTATGGTCATGTATGGTACGATCCCTGGTTCAACCCCTACTTTCACGACTATTATCCTGGTTGGCATCATGGTCATCACCACGGGCCTCACCATGGTCCTCATTATGGCTATTATCCTGGATTTGGCAAGCCGGGTTGGGGTGGTCCGAAGGCATTCCCGAATCATCGCACAGCTATGGGTTCCTCTACTCGTCGTGGCTCACAGTCCGACAATACGGCCGCGCGCGGCTCGGTGAGCACGTCGCGTCGAGGCACTGCTTCCGGCGATGCAGTGACACGTCGTGGTGATGGTGGGTCGACCCGCAATTCGGCTGTCCGCGTCGTTACCGGCCGTTCGGGCGATGCTTCCCGCTCATCAGGTACTGTACGCTCGTCGCAGAGCAGCCGTACCGGGCGCAACGATGAGGTCGTACGCCGCAGTACAGGTTCGTCCTCAGTGAATCGCAGTGCCACATCGGGCGGCAGTTCGCGTGGCACATATACCCGTCAGAGCAGTTCGCGCAGCAGTTCCGGCTCATCGTACAACCGCCCCAGCAGTACACGCAGCACCTCATCCGTGAGCCGAAGTTCATCATCGAGCAGCCGTTCGGGCAGCTATTCTGGAAACTCATCGAGCAGTTCGCGTAACAGTTCATATAGCAGCGGTAGCAGCAGCTCGCGCAGCAGTTCATACAGCAGCGGTAGCAGCAGCTCGCGCAGCAGTTCATACAGCAGCGGTAGTTCATATAGCGGCGGATCGCGCAGTGGAGGCTCCTACAGCAGCGGTTCACGTAGTGGCGGAGGCAGTCGACGATAATGTAAAGCCTTCATCAAGTCCTGAACACGTTGAATGACCCGAGGCTTCTGAGCCTCCGAAAGAATAAAAAAGATAAATCAAGAATCATAAAATCAGTATCACTATGAAACGTAACAGATACTATCTATTTGCAGCCCTGCTCCCTGCCTTGGCATCAATGCAGGCCCAGACAACATATGAAGCGACCGCATTGCTCGATACAGACCTCAGCGGTACAGCCCGCTATGTGGGCATGGGCGGTGCAATGAGTGCGCTTGGTGCCGACATGAGCACCATGGGAACCAATCCTGCAGGTACTGCCCTTTATCGCAGTTGGGATGTAGCCATGTCATTTGGCGGCAATTGGGTGACGCAGCATACACAGTCTAATTTAGGCGGGAACCGTTCGTTCAGCTCGTATGGTTCAATGGACAATGCCGGTGTGGTGATAGCCAACAAGAAGAGTAATGAGAATATACTCCGCTTTGTGAACTTTGGAGTCAACTACCGCAACGTGAAACGCTTCGGGGGGAAAATGAATACGGTTTCCGACCTCAACGGATTGTCACAGACCGGACAGATGGCTTGGCAGGCTTTCAGCAATCAGGATGTCTTCTACGAGGACTTCGACTATAATGACGAGAAAGGCTTCTTCAAGGAGAACTACTACCATGACAGCTGGGTAGGATGGCTTACCCTGATGGGCGCACAGTCCTATTTGATTGACGAGACATCGCTTGGAGGCACTATTGATGGCGTAGAGTATCCTGACGGGAATTACTACCCCTCCTACTCGAATACATATAGAGAGATGCTCAGCGGAGGCATTGATGCCTATGACTTCAACCTTTCGTTCAACCTTATAGATGCCGTGTATCTTGGGGTTACGTTTACGACCTACGATGTCGACCGCAGCCTCGAGTCCACCTATGGCGAGGAGTTTGACGGAGGCAACTATACCCTGCAGAATTTCTACCGTACCACAGGCTCCGGATACGACTTCAAGTTTGGTGCAATCCTCCGTCCTTTCGAGGAGTCATCGTTCCGTATCGGTGTGTCCGCTACCACGCCTACCATATACACTCTCCGCGACTACAATTCAGCGATACTGACATCGTCTGTTACCCTCAGAGACCCCTCGGGTTACGAATGGGTAGAGACCACGGAGATTGACACGTATAAAGACAATGCATTTGGAGGCGACTGCTATACTGATTACACGATGATAGCTCCAGCCAAGATCAATGTCAGCCTTGGGGGTACGGTAGGCACCTCCTTGGCTTTGGGGGCAGAGTACGAATACACGAATTACGGCAACATCAGTCTCTACGATGAGAATGGCAATGAGAACACGGTAATGAACGAGCACACAGCCGACAACTTTACCGGTCAGCATACCTTGCGCGTAGGTGCAGAAAAGACTTTCGGCATGTTCTACACACGCTTGGGATACAACTATCAGACCGGCGGATACAAGAGCAGTGCATGGAAGATGATTCCCATCAACTCTGTTCAGACGAACACCGCCTACGCCAACATCAAATCTACCAGCAACTATACTTTAGGTGTAGGTCTCCGGGGTGACGTGTTCTATGCCGATGCCGCTCTGCTCTATAGCAATCAGTCTGCCGACTTCTACGCGTTTGACGATCCTGGCCTACAGGCCATTTCGCAGAACCGCGGTTTGCTGAAGGGCATGATGACCGTAGGACTGAGATTCTAAGAAGTCAATGGTGCTGTAAGCTGACGCTGAACAGCGCGTAAAGTGACGCTTCAGCAAGACACCATAAGTAAACCGGGTAGGCCATGCGGACCTACCCGGTTTACTTATATCCGGAGAGGCTCTCCTCCCCGTCGCTCCTTTGATTACTTCATCAAGTAGCGGTCACCCGTCTCCTTCACCACACGGCGGTTGAAGTCCTCGGGATAGCCGGGGCGTACGGGCGATGCGCCGTAGCCTGTCTCGGTACGCTTGAAGGTGCCATCCTCATTCGTGGGTTTCACCACCATGTCGTTGTGCTTCACGATAAGGAACTTGGCCAGGTTGCCCCATGCCTCCATCGTCGTCTGAGCCATCTCGGCGGTGTACTTGGTGAGCATGGCTACAGCCTTGGGAGGATTGTCGTTGTAGAGTTCCACAGCCTTGGCCTCCACGGTGGACTGACCAGCTGCAAAACTATCTTCAAGGCTTTGCTGAGCATTCTTCAAGTCACCGATAAGAGCCGAGTAGCGGGGATATACCATATTAGACACCATGTTGAAGAGCCAGAACGATGACTTCTCCGAGAAGGTCACTGCATCGGCCGTCTCCACATCGTAGCACTCGGGCACCTCGTTGGTGCAGCAGTATACGGGAGTGAATACAGCCATGTTGGCATCGTCGGTACCGAACCACAGCACGCCACCTACAGGGTTGGGCAACCAGTTGCGCATCTGTGACACGAAGGTGAAGGCTGTCTGCTGAGTAGAGATGGGACGCTCGTTGAAGTACTCCACGCCATCTACCTTGAAGCTCAGGGGCGAGGGACGATAGGGCATGCTCCAGGGGCCTGCACCGAGGTCACCGGTGATATCCATCGGAGTACCTTCATAATGGTCGCGCATGGCAGCCTGCACATCACGTACAGATACCTTCTGCTTGGGCTTCACGAAGAGGGGCATCGGGGTAGCCGAAGCATCGCCCATAGCCCAGGGGAGGTATTGGCTCATGTCGAGGTCGGCATACATATTGAAGTAGCTCCACACACGGGCATCGCAGTAGCGGAGGCCACCGAAGTCGGCAGGGCAGTAGGCAGCTGCAAAGTCGAAGTCCTTGTCCTTACCATCGAAATAACCCATCTCACGAGCAAACTTGATGACATCCTTTGCATAAATACAATTCTCCTTGTCCTTCAAGGGGAACTGGCGGATGCGTGCCTGGTTAGCGTGGGCCGAGATGCAGTCGTCGGGAACGCGGATAGCCACCCACACGGCACCCTTGCGTCCAGGGCCCTTGCCTATCATCTCCATAATCCACACCTCGTTGGGGTCGGCAATGGTGAAGCTTTCACCGCTACTGTAGTATCCGTACTCCTCCACGAGCGAAGTCATCACGTCGATAGCCTCGCGAGCGGTCTTCGAGCGCTGCAGAGCGATGTAGATAAGGCTACCGTAGTCGATGATA
>JAFQLT010000120.1 GCA_017396545.1 Bacteroidaceae bacterium
CCATTTCAGAGCGGAGCTTCATCAGTCCTTCGCGGACGATGCGCTGCAACTCAAGTTTCGACGAATCTACAAATTCACACAAAGCAAAGTCCTCGGGAGCCACCTCGTAGATACCTGCTGCCTCCATCTTCTCGATGTCGCCGGCAATGATTGCCTTGATGAGGTATTCGGGGAAGATATCCATGGGGAACACCTTGTCATACTCGTTAGAGTTGATCATGTGGCGCTCCTCACCCTTGAGGCGTGCGTCGAGCACATACTCTCTGTTGGGGCAGAGGAAGCTGAAGTAAGCACGGCTCACGCTGAACTCCTTGAAGCGGGGCATAGCCCAACCGAGCAGCTCGTGCTTGTCGCTACCGTCAGGAATCACGGTCACCATGTTGGCAAATGCGCCGAGATAGCTCTCGGGAGTAGCTACGGGACCGGTGAGCACGTTACCGTTGATGATACGGTTGACGCAACCGCCCTTGATGCGGCCACCCACGATGTCGCCAATCTGAGCACCGAGGATTACCTTGCTGTAGGCAGGGTTCTCCACCTGTGAGCCGGCAACGGCGATGGTGCGGGTGAGGTCAACGACACCCTTGTCGAAGAGACGGCCGATGAAGATAACCTCCTCGGCACCTACGGTCCACACGATGTCGCCCTTGTTGATGGGCTGCACGTGGTTGATCTGCACGCCTACGTTGCCTGCGGGGTGCTTGCCCTTGAAGGCGGTGATCTCCACGTTCTTTACATTCACGATGGCGGGCTCGGTCTGCTTGGCGCTGATGCCGAGGAATGTGGGCGCCATCTTGGCCAATGCGCTGAGACCTACCTGGAAGTCCACCTCATTGCCCTTGATCACGTACTCGAAGTCGGGTGCGAGGGGCTTGCTGTCGAAGGCCGATACGAAGATCGCCTTGGGACGGCTTTCGGGGTTGGCCACCACGTCGTAGGGACGCTGGCGGAGGAAAGCGAACATGCCGCTCTCCAGCAATGCTTCTTTCACTTGTTCACCGTTGAGCGAATGAACACTCTTCACACCGAAGTTCACTGACTCCTGCTTGGCATCGGCCGTAACGACAATGCTCATCACCTTGCGGCGGGCACCACGGTTAACAGCAGCCACAACACCTGATACAGGACTTACGAACTTCACTTCAGGATGCTTCTTGTCAACAAACAGAGCCTCCCCGGCCTTGACACGCTGGCCCTCGGCTACCACCACCTTGGGGGTAACGCCGGTAAAGTCATCGGGTACGAGAGCGTACTGCTGCGATGCCTTCACGGCTACCAACTCCTTGCTGGCAGCGCCCTTGAGCTTAATGTCCAAGCCTTTTCGTAATTTAATTACTTCTGGCATAATGTTATGAAATAGTTAATTAACTTTAGAATATGCTAACATTCGTGCAAAATTAGTGTAAAAAATCGATATAAGCGAAGGATTACCCCAATTTATTTAGCTTTTATTTTTAATAAGCCTCCCCCTTTAGCTTGCTGGGTGGAGCTGCTTTGTGCCATGAGTCTTGCTTGCAAGAAGATTTTAGGCTCTGGCTCAGAAAAATCCAAAACAAGTTTTGGTTTTTCGCTCTCCATGCACTAATTTTGTGGGCGAAGTGAAAATAAAGAAGCGTAGATACATTCAGTTTGCTCTTGCCTTGGCTGTTCTTGTCATAGTCGCTGGCACGTTGCTCGTGAACTCGCCACGGGTGCAACAGCGTGTGTCGGTGCTTCTTGCTGCTGAATTGGAGAACCGCATAGGTACCCGTGTAAGCCTTGGTGGTGTGCGCTGGCTCTTCCCTAACGACATCGTGGTAGACAGTCTTGCTATCGATGACCAGGAGGGTGAGCGTCTGCTGTCTGTAAATCGTCTTGCTGTCAAGGTCGAGTGGATGCCCCTCATCCGCAATCACCGGCTGTCGATACGCAACGTGCGTCTCTTCCATCCCGACGTACATATCTACAAAGCCAAGCCTGAGGACGACTACAACTATCAGTTCCTTATTGATGCCTTTGCCACCAAGTCAGAGAAGAAGCCTTCCCGTCTCTCGCTGCGCATCAACACCTTGCTCATACGCCATGCTCATGTGTGCCATCATGTGGGGAGTCTCGTAAAGGAGGATGTCCGGAGATTCAATCCCGGCAACCTCTCCATCGATGACCTTTCGGCGCAACTTTCCCTGAAAGAACTCTCGGCCGACTCTATGAGCCTTGTTGTGCGCAACATGGAGTTTAAGGAACGGTCGGGACTCGAACTTCGTGACCTCTATTTCCGTCTCGTAGCCAATCGCAGTGGGGCAACGCTGGCCAACTTTCAGCTCGACCTCCCCCAGAGTACCCTGCGCTTCGACACCGTGTGGGCTTCGTTCCCGAGTGCTGATTCCCTGTCGGAAGACCTCCATGAAGCCTTGGTCGTCAAAGGCAAGATATTGCCCTCTACATCGTACATCACTCCTGCCGACCTCGCTCCTCTGCTTCCGCAGATGGACGGCATGACCGAGAAGGTGTACCTCAGTGCAGACTTCATAGGCAGTCCCTCACGCATTAACCTGAAGGAATTGGACATACGTTCCGCTCATGACGCGCTCGTGCTTCGCGCTGACGCTAAGCTGGCCTCGACGCATGGCAGTTGGGATGCCATAAATGTTGGCTTTCACGAAGCTGCCATTACCAAAGAAGCCTGGGCACTGCTCGCAGATGAAGCCCCCGACATTTACAGCCTGATACCGCAGGAACTCGTTCGGACAGGCAACATAGAAGCAACGGGAAATCTGCACTACACGGATGCCCTAAGTACCCTTGGCTTGCAGGCTACAACAGACGCAGGAGCCCTCGATATACATTTGGAACTCGATGGAGAGGGGCATTGCATTGCCGTCCTCAATGGAGACAACGTGCGGGTTGCACAGATTGTTCCTGGCGTACCTCTCACGCAGACTGACATAGCCTTGCAAGCGGAGGGGAGAATAGGTAATGGACAAGGAAGTATGCTGGCCGCACTCAGAGACTCGCTTACGGGTACCCTCACTGCAACTGCTACCCATACTCAGTTCCTCGGCTACGAATACGATGCTATCGGCCTCTATGGCAGTTACACACCCGACAGCGGTTGTGTAAAGATCGCTCTTAAAGACTCTAACGGGGCATTGGAACTTGATGTCGACTACCTGCCCCAAGGGCAAACGAAGTACTTCACAGTCGCATTGCAGGCCGACACGCTAGACCTCCATGCCATGAAACTCATCGGTATACACGAAGACAAGACCTTCAGTGCCAGCCTTAAAGCAGGACTATCGGGTACCGACCTAGACCATGTTGAAGGCGATATTGTCGTGGACAATCTTATCATGCACAGCCCGACAGGTGGCGACTACATTGTTCCGAAGTTGGAACTGAAAGCCACTGAATCGGATACGAGGATGTTGGCACTGCAGATGGCCGATTGCATGAATGCTGTCGTGTGGGGACGATTCAGTTGGCACTCGTTGGGCAATAGCGTCCTTTCTCATCTACATCATGTACTGCCCGTGCTCTGCCACAGCGCAACTCATGAACACAAGCCCTCCGACAACCTGTGCAGTGCAAGAATAGAAATGGAGGACGTTACTCCCCTGAGCGAACTGTTCCTTTTACCCATAGAACTCATGGGTGACGGAACTGTTGAGGCCGTCATCAACGATGCCTCAGGAGAACTCAGCCTCGAAGTTCAGGTGCCACAGATGTACTACGGCGACAATAGACTCGACTCCATTTCCCTCACTTGCAACTCGAAGGAGGGAGGGCTGATCCTCGATGCCGAAGTCGCCTTGCACAATGATGATGGTCTTATAGTGGCGGCCCAACTTGATTCATGGGCTGCTGCAGATAACGTAGGAGTGGAACTGTCCTGGGAAAGCACACCGGCTGATATGTTTAAGGGCGCTTTCCGTACACAAGGCGTATTGTTGCCCGCTGATGACGGTCGGCTTGCTTTGCTCGTTTCTGCAGATTCAGCTTGCGCCACTATCAATCGCTCAGACTGGAAACTCGATCCCTTCAGCATGTATATCGCTCCCGAGCAAATAAGTTTTGAGGAGAGCCTCCACATTACCGGCGACAATACACAGCATCTTACTATTGGTGGGGCCATAGCTCGTGATGTCTCTGATACGTTGGAGGTCGACTTCAAGGGAATTGACCTCGGATACCTGCTTTCGCTCGTCAAGTTGGACGGAATATCATTCGGAGGCAATATGAGTGGCCATGCCGACATGGCCAGCCTTTATTCCGGTCAGCCTTACATCGAGGGTACTGTCAGTGCAAAGGATTTTACCTTCTGCAATGGCTCTTTGGGCAATCTCGATGGCCGTGTCTTCTGGAATCAAGACGAAGCCCAACTGCAATTTGACGCGGATGTGTGGGAAACTCCGAGAAGGACCACCGTGATAGACGGTGTGGTTGACCTGAAACGCAACGAACTGTGGCTCGACATCATGGCAGACAGCACCAATGTGGCGTTTCTCAACAGTATGCTTGGCAGCTTCATGGGGAACATCAAAGGTAATGCCAGTGGACACCTCATTGTGGGAGGCCCTATGGATGCCATTGATCTCGAGGGAGCACTTATGGCCGATGCCGGTTTCAACTTTATACCTACGGGAGTGGATTATCATCTGAAAGATTCCATACGTTTCGCCAAAGGCATTATACGCTTTGACAATGTCGTGGCGACCGACAATCGTGGAAAGAAAGCTGTCATTCTCGGTGAGGTCACGCACAAAGCGTTGAATGACTATGCTTACAATCTCGATATCTCTGTGAATAATCTACTTGGTATCAAGATCCCCGACAATGGATACGACAGCTTCTATACCACAATCTATGGTACAGGAAAAGTAAATGTCGAGGGATCACCTACAACCCCTCTTACCGTCAATATACAGGCACGTCCGGATAAGGGGTCACTCTTTGCTCTCAACCTTACAGGTCAGAATGCGTCATCGAGTGAGTCTTTCATAACCTTTACCGACCATACTGTCAATCGTAATGTGGCGCGGGGCACTTCCCAAACTTCAGGACGACGGCGGAGAGCAAGGTATGTACCGGAAGAAAACACCTCGTTCGCCCTCAATATCATGGCAGATATTACGCCTGACGCTGAACTTAAACTTGTGATGAACCAGGCTGCTGATGACCACATCAGCGTAAGGGGAGATGGTGACTTGCAGATCAGCATTGATGAAGATGGTGTTAGTCTTCACGGCACTTATTCTGTCGACCATGGCTCTTATCGGCTGAGTCTACAGGATGTCATCAACAAGCAGTTCGAGGTGCTTTCTGGAAGCACTGTAGACTTCACGGGTGACCCTATGGAGGCTAATCTCAATATTACTGCAAGCCATACGGTAAACTATGTCCCCCTCAAGGACCTCAGTCCTGAAATGACCGGTAACGTGCATGTCAACTGTCTGCTGCACATAGGGAATACCCTCAGTGAACCTACCGTTAAGTTTGAGCTTGAGTTACCTCAAGGCACCGAAGAGGAAAAAGCCATCCTGCGCAGCTATACTGGTACTGAGGAGCAGACAAACCTGCAATTCATCTACCTTCTCGGACTCGGAAAGTTCTATACACCCGATGTGGCTGAAAATGCCGAGCCTGGAGGCAACGGCAACATGCAATCATTCATCAGCTCTACCATATCGGGCCAGATCAATAATCTCTTGTCGAGTATTATAAGCAATGACAACTGGAATATCGTTAGCAATATACGCTCCGATAATGTCGTGGTTGGTGACGAGGATATGGGTATGGAAAATTGGGAGAACATGGAGGTAGAGGGCATCCTCGAAGGGCGTCTGCTCGACAATCGCCTACTTATCAACGGCAGCTTCGGATATCGTGACAACCCTATGTATGCCACCAACTTCATCGGTGACTTCGATATACGTTATTACCTTGCGGGAGGTCTTAGCCTCAAAGGTTATAATAAGACAAACGACCGGTACTTCTCACGCACTTCGCTTACTACACAAGGTGTCGGACTCGTGTTCCAACGCGATTTCGATCGTCTGCTTCCTTATCGCAAACGTAAAAAAAACACCGTTGAGACTACGGATACTACAGCATTGTCTCTTGGAACGCATTAACACTCTATATGGATAAGATATCGGTAAGAACTCGTTGGCAGCGTTTTATTGCTGAGATGCGTGCCACCTACAAGTCAATGGATACGGAAGAGAAGTGGGATATCTGGATAGTCCGTCCCATCGGTTTTGTAGAGGCATGTATCTGCCGTAGATTGCATATACATCCCAATGTCATTACCATAGTCTCTATCTTCTTCGGTGTCGCTTCGGGGTACTTCTTTTTTCCAGGCAATGTGAGGATGGTGCTCATAGGGGCGTTGCTGCTTTTCTTTGCTAATACGCTCGATAGTGCCGATGGACAATTGGCACGAATGACCAAGCAGTATACCATGCTGGGCCGTGTGCTTGATGGCTTTGCCGGCGACTTGTGGTTTCTCTCGATCTATGTGTTTATTATGGTGCGTATGTTTACGATGCCTATACCGTTCACTTCAGTAGAGTGGGGGTGGTGGGGAGTAGCTCTTGGATTGGTGTCGGGCTTTCTGTTTCATTCCACACAGTCGACTATTGCCGACTATTATCGCAATATACATTTGTACTTTCTTTCTCTTGCGCGGCACAATTACTCTGAGTTAGTGTGCTCATCAGAACTTGTAGCCAAGCGCAAGGCTATCACCTCATGGCGTAGGTGGTTTGAGTGGATATGGCTGTTCTTCTATGCCAGTTACACCCGTAAGCAAGAGAATAGGACACCTCAGCTGCAACGTCTGTTGCGTGCTGTGAGGTTGCGGCCAGTGGACGAACTCCCTGAAGGCTTTCTTCAAGAGTTTCGTGCCAGGAGCCTGCCTCTGATGCCCATAACCAATTTCCTTACTTTCAACTCCCGATTCTTCGTATTGGTCATATCCTTGCTGATCGGTATGCCATGGCTTTACTTCCTCACAGAGATAGTGTTGTACTCTATACTATTTGTCTACATGCAGTATCGGCACGAGACGATGTGTGTGGCCTTGATGAGAAAGTATCAGTTGTAGTCTCTCATAAGCTTCCTGTACAGAACTTACGTTGTATCTATAAAAGAGGAGGGCATGTCTGAACTGAAGACATGCCCTCAATAGGTTTGTGTGTTCGCTATACTTGGCTTACAGGATACCATACTTCACAAGCTCGGCAGCCATCTCCTCCTGCACCTTGCGGGCCTCCTCACGGGCCACGGCGGCAAAGTTTTCGGTGTTGTCGGCATAGATGATGGCGCGGCTTGAGTTGACGATGAGTCCGCACTCCTTAGTGATACCGTACCTGCACACCTCGCTGAGTGAACCGCCCTGCGCACCTACACCGGGCACAAGGAGGAAGTGATTCGGCACAATTTTACGGATGTCCTCAAAGAGCTGGCCGCGAGTAGCACCTACGACGTACATCATGTTCTCGTCGTTGCCCCATTCCTGTGAGCGGCGCAATACCTTCTCGAATAGGCGTTCGCCGGTCTCCTTGTCCTCCATGAGCTGGAAGTCGAGCGAGCCCTTGTTCGATGTCAGCGCCAGCAGGATCACCCACTTGCCGTCGTAGGCGAGGAAGGGCTTCACGCTGTCTTCGCCCATGTAGGGGGCCACGGTGAGGGCGTGCACATCCTGCTCCTCGAAGAATGAGCGGGCATACATCGATGAGGTGTTGCCTATGTCGCCACGCTTGGCGTCGGCGATGATGAAGTGGTTGGGGTAGTTCTCCTTGAGGTAGGCGATGGTCTTCTCGTAAGCTTCATAGCCCTTGAGGCCGTCGCACTCGTAGAAGGCGAGGTTGGGCTTGTAGGCAACGCAGTAGTCGGCCGTGGCATCGATGATGGCCTTGTTGAAGGCAAAGATGGGGTCTTCCTCGTTCAAGAGGTGAGCGGGGATCTTCTTGGTGTCGGTGTCGAGGCCTACGCAGAGGAATGACTTGCGTGCCTTGATGTTCTGGATAAGTTGTTGCTTGTTCATAACTTTAATTCACTATTTACAAATCTACTATTTACGATTTATTGACGATTTAACTATTTGGCTATTTACATTTACCGTGATGACGAAATAATAAAATCATCGAATCACAAAATAAATCGTAAATAGCAGATTGTCAAATCTTAGATTACAACTGGCTTTCCTTCAGCCGCTCGGCATTCTCGGCCACCATGAGCTGGTCTATGCAGTCCTGAATGTCGCCGTTCATGAAGGCGGCGAGGTTGTAAATGGTGTAGTTGATGCGGTGGTCGGTGATGCGTCCCTGTGGATAGTTGTAGGTGCGTATCTTGGCCGATCGGTCACCGGTGGATACCATCGTCTTGCGCTTTGATGCGATGTCGTCGATGTATTTCTGGTGCTCTTTATCATAGATAAAGGTACGCAGGCGCGCGAGTGCACGCTCCTTGTTCTTGGGCTGGTCGCGTGTCTCGGTACACTCGATGAGTATCTCCTCCACCTCGCCCGTGTTGGGGTTCTTCCAGTTGTAGCGGAGTCGTACGCCTGATTCCACCTTGTTCACGTTCTGTCCGCCTGCACCCGATGAACGGAAGGTATCCCACTTGATTTCACCCTCATTGATTTCCACTTCGAAGGCTTCGGCCTGGGGCAGACAGGCCACGGTAGCAGCCGAGGTGTGTACACGTCCTTGTGTCTCGGTGGCAGGCACGCGCTGCACGCGGTGCACGCCCGACTCATATTTCAGTGTGCCATACACCTTCTCTCCGCTCACGCTGAAGATGATTTCCTTGTATCCACCTGCGGTACCTTCGTTGAAGCTCGACACCTCCATGCGCCA
>JAFQLT010000121.1 GCA_017396545.1 Bacteroidaceae bacterium
CCAAATAACCAAACAGAATCGCGCCAAACAACCAAATAAAATTGCTGTTTCGTCAGGAAAAGTGTATTAAACTTTCATTCATTCGTTCCAAAAAATGTTGTCACATCATATTATTCGCTTGAAAAAATGTATCAAAGTCTTGTTTATTCGCTTGAAAAAGTGTATTTTTATGCTCAAACAAATGTGCAATACGATGCTGAAAAGGAAAATCGAGTCAGTTCTGGCTGAATGGAGATTGTTTTAAGTTGCACACCGCTGATATCGGTCTTCTCGTGGCTATGCTTGATTATGGCACTCAAGCAGACATCCTTAAAGGCAATCTTTTAGGGTACAAAGGGGCTATATTTGAGAATCTCATGGCAGATTTCCTTTGCAAGTCAGGTCAAAAACTGTACTACTTCCAGAAGGACAGTGGTCTTGAATTGGATTTCCTTGTACGATTCAAGGGTGAATGTGTAGTGCTTGAAGTCAAGGCAAAATCAGGCAAAACAAAGAGTCTGAAAACAGCCTTGAAGAATAAGAATGTTTATCATCTCTACAATGCAATTAAACTTGGAAAATATAATGTAGGACGCGAAGAGGAGATTCTCACAATACCTCTCTATATGGGATTCCTTATTAAGGATAAACTTACGGAGGTTATCGTCCCTGACATCGATTTTAGTTTGTTGAATTAAAATTGAGGTTTATGAGTGGTGAGAGATTAAGATGCTTTCATCAAGTTTAATGGCAGACACTGGCGTACATGGAATATCGCACGCAGTATCCGCCATTAGTTAGCTATGAATCATCGCCTTATCCTCGATTGGCGGAGGGTGGCAGATAGAAAACGGGAAGACTATTTAAACAAAATCGGTCAACAAAGTAAGGCGCCTTTCGGCCCAATGCCTACTAAGCGCCTTTTCCAATAGCAATACATGCTACACATTCGCCATGCCACCGATGGCACAGACAGGATATACATTCTGTTCTTCTCCAAAAATCAGAATTAGTCAAGAGCTTAGAGAGAGAGGCGCAGGCCGTTGTTGTTGTTCGTGTTCGACGGCGTATTGTTGTTGCGATTAGCCACTCGGCAGTTCGTAGCATTGTTGTTCCAGCTACCGCCACGAAGCACGCGGTTAGAGCTCTCTATATATGAATGTATCCTTTTCTTATAAGCCGTAGCATCGGCTTTATTTACAAATGAATATATCGCTTGAGTGCGCTGCACACATTCCTTTTCAGCAAAGTGTCCCATCCTCCAAACCTCATCCAGCAACTTCACCTTATGGCTGAATCGCCGCTTGCTTCTCTCATTCAGCCGCAGCTTATAGGCATACACGACATACCCACAGAATGGAATGCCATAGCCAGTCTGGTTCAGTTGTATAGGATGAAAATCGAGCCTCAACGTTTCATTGACAAACGCCATATATCGCCTGGCCTTCGCCAATAACATCTCCCTGTCGTCATCAAATAATAATATGTCATCCATATACCTTACCATATCACAAATACCTACACACTCCTTTGCATAATGGTCGGCAATAGCCATATAATGATTGGCCAGGAACTGACTTGTAAGGTTCCCCATAGGTAACCCACAACCATCAGCCACATGATATGAGGCTATGATATTCTGGAAATGAGTGAGCAATACTTTATCCTTGAACAGGCGACACACACTCGACAACAACACTTCATGACTGATGGTATCAAAGAACTTGCGGACATCGAGTTTGACAAACCATCGATATTTCCTACAAAATAGCCGAGTGCGCTCCAATGCACTATATAGCCCCTTCCCTTTACGGCAAGCATAGCTGTCATATAACTGATAGCGCTCGAATATCGGTTCACACACGTTCATCAATGCATGTAATACGACACGCGTCTCAAATGGTGCTGCACAGATAATCCGCTTTTTAGGATCGTAAATGGTAAATCGGTGATAACGTGAAAAATCATATGTAGCATCAGCAAGCCTGACACCGATACCATCAAGCCGGTCGTCAAGATGCTCACGAAAATCGATTACCGCATGCTTATGCTTCTTACCCTTTGATGCCAGCAGGAATGCCTCGCGCAGATTATCAGAATGGAGTATCAGCGGCATCAGGTTGCCTATTCGCTTCATCGCTAGCCTCTTGAAGATTTACAAAATAGGCACCGTAGTCCTTTAAGCGCGACTTCTGCACTCCCGGTACATCCATAACGTTCTCAATATTCAGATGAGGATATTTGAGCAACGTCACCAACTCGGCATCTGTAAATATCATATACGCAGGGAGCGACTTCTCTGTAGCCAATTCACGGCGCTTGGCCTTGAAGAGTTCGAAACGTTTCTGCTCATCTTCAGATAATTCTTTGGCATAGTCTCTACGACTTCTGCCACTTGTATTCACATTGTCTGAGACCATATTCCCTTCCATATACTCTACACAAACAGCCAGGTACCCACTACCCTCCAGGCAGAAAGCCCTCTCCACCTTGAGCACACGGTGCGAGCGAAGAAATTTGTTCAACTCCTCCTCGGCTCCGCCATTATCACCTAAAGGGATTTTGAATGTTTTTATTTGCATAGTTTCTGTTTTTATTTAGTAAGGCTATCAGCACACAGCCCCTTTTAAGTTTTGGGGCTGTATCGTGCCGATAGCCTTAATGTATTCCTTTTTTATTTCTTTTTTTGAGAAGAACTTAGAGAGAGAGGCGCAGGCCGTGGTTGTAGGACGAGTACGACGGCGTACTGCTGCTGCGATTAGCCACTCGGCAGTACGTAGCACTGTCGTTCCAGCAACCGCCACGAAGCACGCGGTGAGAGCCAGACGAAGGTCCTGTGGGGTTGGTCTGGGGAGAAGAGGAATAATAGGAGGAGCCATACCAGTCGGCACACCATTCCCAGACGTTACCAGTCATATCATAGATGCCGAGTTCATTGGCTTGCTTGGTCTTCACAGGATGGGTAGTGCTCGAGGAGTTTGACTTATACCATGCCACGTCACCTATCGCATAGCTGCCGCTATAGAGATTGCCCTGTGCCTTGGCACCACCACGTGCAGCATATTCCCACTCAGCCTCGGTGGGCAAGCGGAAGTTTGCACCAGTCAGTTCATTGAGTTTTCTGATGAAGGCCTGACAGTCGTTCCAACTGACTAGCTCTACAGGACGCTGCAGATTGCCGGTAAAATGGGAGGGGTTGCTACCCATCACGGCCTGCCAGAGCTCTTGTGTCACCTCCGTCTCACCTATATAGTAGTCGCTGAGGGTCACCTGATGAGCGGGTTTCTCATCACTATCTGCATCGCCGAGCTGCTCGCTCGTGGCACCCATCGTGAAGGTGCCTCCCTTGACGTGTGCCATGCGGAACGACACCCCGTTGACGGTATAGGTAGTAAAGCCACCTTCGATATAGCCATCGTTGCTGTCGTCATCATCGGAGGAGTTGCAGAGCGTAGTGATAAACGACTTGGCATTGGACTGTGCGGTAGAGAATTGGGTGCCCAGCGAGCTGGAGCAGTCGAGCACGAGCATGATGACGGCCGAGCTCTGCTCATAGATGATGTCGGAGTTTTCCTTGCCGTCAAACTCTGAGTTTATCTGCCACGATGATGCAGAGGTGAGGTACCACTCTGTGATGTAGTCTTCGGGGAGGCGCTTGTTGTCGGCCGTCTGCACATTCTCAAACGTGAAGGTCACGAAGATACCTTCGGTGACACCGCTGATGACACTGCCCGATGAACTCACCATGCCATGATACTCCACATCGGTGAGCGAGCGCTCGCGCAGCTTGAAGGTACCTTCTATATATATATTGGAGTTCTCGGCCGATGACACATTGTCGAAAGTGAAGCGCACACGTGTGCCGTCTGACAAGCCTGGCATCTTGAGCGAGATGGTCTGCAGGTATCTCGTCTGGCTCAGCTGCTCGGCAATCTCCTGAAACTTGGCATTCACCTCCGACATGCTGGTCACCTCGGTAGCATTTTCATCGGAAGAGGCAAGCTGCTTCAGTGTGGAGCGGAACTTGGCTATATCGTCGCTTGAAGTGATGTCGCTACCACGCAGGCCGATGGAGTAGGCCAGGAGGTTCTGGTCGGCCACCGTCTCACCACCGATGCGGCCCTTGAGGGCTGCAAGGTAGTCGTCATCGCTGAGGTACTTGTCTGTCACCATCAGCGAGCCTTGGTCAAGACCGTCGGTAAATGTCACCAGAGCTACGGTAGAGACATCGGCCGGCAAGGTGGCCGCCTTCAGGGCGTTGATAGCCTCGTCTACCGAGTAGCATAGCAAGGTGCCGTTCTTCATGGTCATACCGTCGATGAAGCTGTCGTACCCCGACTTTGACTCAGCCGTAAGCAGAGAGAGAGGATAGGTATAGAGAGATTGGTTGAAGCCTATGATGCCAAGGTAGACACCACTCTCCATATCGGAGCCGTCGGTAGATACAATGGCGGGGGTGCTACTGAGCAGGCTCTCCTTACCGTCGACCACAGCCTGAGCCTTGTAATAGTTGGTGCCGGCTATGGGTGACGCATCGGTATAGCTGTTGGCTGCCAGGCCGCTTGCCAAGAGTACATAGCTCTTGTCATCGGGCGAGCGGTAAAGATTGTATGTAGCGCCGGCAATCTCGTCCCACGACACCAATATGTCACCGTCCTTAAGGGTAGCCTTCAAGTTTGTGGGCGCTCCCAGCACCTCGTTTATGATGATGGAGTCAATCTGCTCCACGGGGAATGACTGCAACACACTGCCGTCTTTCATTATCTGCACCACGCGATTTTGTGCAGTCAGCACCATTGTGCCACACATGGCCAAGAGTGCAATCAGTGAATAAAGCTTCTTCATATTATCGGATTTGTAGTTTTAGTGTATAGGTATTTGTTTGGTCGGTCAGCTTAGCCACATATACTCCTGCGACAAGAGAGGCCAACAAGTGCTCGCTACGTCCCTCAGGGACAATAGCAGAGAATATCTGGGCACCGCTCAGGCTGTAGAGTTGTAAACGTGCGTTGCCGCAAGCATCAGCAATGACAAGCGACTCGCGCGATGCGTTGTAATACATTATCGCACCATTTGTCGCAACTGGTTCGATGGCGCTCGACAATGGTTCGTCGGCAAAGGTGAATTTACGTACACTGCCATAAGGGTATCTATAAGTATTACCACCCTGCCATAATGATACAGCCACATCGGTACTCGTAAACACCAGTTTTCTTACTTGGCCTATAGGCCATGAATTGCTTATAGCCTGATTCCAGGCATACAAGCACAGATAATCGGCTTGCACTACAGAAGACGTTCCGCCATCATTCTCCTCGGCAAAAGAAGATACCGGCAGCAACATACCGAGCACAAATGCCATACCTAAAAGAGGTAAATTTCTCTTTCCCATAATCATACCTTTTATAATATACCGCAAACTTACATAAAAAATATGATTTTTCAGTTCAGTTCAATAAAAAAGAAGCCGAATGTCCGTATATTTGCCCATAGCTAAGAAATGACGAACACTGGTAAAGTTCTCAAGAAATTATATAAATATATAGAAGTTCAGTCTACGGAGATGCGCACGAGTTTGCTGAGACTACAGAAAAGTTACCTGGAGTGTTGCTGTCAGGCAACATATTTATTAACTTTGCTTGCGATTAGGATGGGTAGGGTCTTCTAGGAGATTCTAGGAGGCTATAAGAAGTAATAGGAGATCCTAGGAAGCTCTATGAAAAACCTAGGGAGCGCTAAATAATAGAACAAACTAATAATAGCTAATAATAACCAACAATAACAACAAACACATACACCATGAACTACGACTCCAAAGACAAGGTACTGAAGAAGGCTACGGTATGGGAAGGGCTCTACTTCTACCGCAAGAGTGATGCCATATATCAGTTGACGGTAGCGTTTTGCAAGCGTTTCCTTCCTGCTCATGGAGACCGCACGGTGGACCAGATGGTGCAGGCTGCCCGCAGTGGCAAGCAGAACATCATCGAGGGAAGTGAAGATGGGCAGACGAGCTCGGAGATGGAGATAAAGCTTATCAACACCGCCCGGGGTAGTCTACAAGAGCTACGTGCCGACTATCTCGACTACCTCAACACGCATCACCTGAAGGTGTGGCCCAAGGATAGTGCGCGGCAGAAGAAGATGCGCAAGTTCTGTCGGAAACAGAATGACTATGAGGCGTATGCACCGCTTGTAAACAAGATGACGGATGAGGAGTATGCCAACCTGCTGCTCACCCTATGCCACCAGACGGATAAGATGATGTGTGCCTACCTGCGCACTTTGGAGGAGCGCTTCGTCACCGAGGGTGGCATCAAGGAGCGAATGTATGCCGCACGCACTGGCTACCGCCAGGCTCAAGATGAGCGCATGCAGCAGCTGGAGGCCGAGAACGCTGCGCTGCGCACGGAGAACGCCGCGCTAAAGCAGCGCATAGCTGAGCTGGAGCGGATAGTGAAGGGGGAGTAGATAGGATATTCTAGGAAAGCCTAGGAAATTCTAGGAAAACCTAGGAGATCCTATGTAAGTTCTATGTGCCTTGCAGGGCGCCATAGAAAAGCTATCAATGTCACTTTGCCACGGCGGCGATGAACATTATCGGAGGATGACAGGTTGTTAATGCAAGCATCAAAGACATTGCATATGTATATAACCCTATTATCC
>JAFQLT010000122.1 GCA_017396545.1 Bacteroidaceae bacterium
ACTATACCCATTACAAAAAATGAACAAAAGGTAGGTTGAAACTAGTACTGATAATATGGATTGCAGATTTTAAGCGATACATGAATATTTATTCATCACGTCTAACTATTATCTAAAAACTTTTTATACCTTTGCACTTGCGCCTCCATAGTGGAGGGCAAGGTGTAATTGAAATTATCTTCATTGATGAAATTCTCGCAAAATTTCTCTGCTGTGAAGATGGTAGCAATGGCACCGCATCTTTGGTATGTACAGCCCTTAGTGGCTCTTTGCATATCCTTTGGTGTGGGCTATTGCTTTATCCAACAGCAAAGGCAATGCGAGAAGCCCCATCAATAGGATAAAGCAGTAAGTTCCCACACCTTTTTTATTTACCTGCTTTCATCTGGGAATTGGGGAGCAAAAGTCTTTTTTGCTATGGCATACATTTTAGATGAAAACAAAGTTAGATTAGGCTTGCCAAAAGCCTTTAAAGATGTTCAACTTTATTTGCAACAGAAAGAAATAGTAGTAGATAAAATTAGGGTTGAAACAGCAAACTTTTCAAAAGAAGAAGATTCGATTTACATGGTATCTGGTTTTATTAAAGTCTCTATAGTTAAGGAGGATGGGATATATGAGAACTTATATTCTTACACAACGAAAATAACCGTTAACAAAGATGATGAAATCGAGAACTGTGAAAATATTTATCTAAATAAGTTATCATAATACTAGCAAATGAAAACAATCAAACAAATGCTGATGACAATAGCAGTGCTATTGTGCAGCTCAACGGTAAACGCTTATGACTTTGAGGTAGATGGAATTTATTATAATCTTATTTCCAATTCTGATCTAACCGTAGGAGTTGTAAAAAACCCTAGTGCTCTTTACGAGGGAGATATTGTGATTCCTTCTACTATAATTTATAATTCCAAAAAATTAACGGTTGCAAGCATAGAAACAAATGCTTTTAAGGACTGTACGGGGTTAAGCAGCGTCACAATTGATGCGACAAGCATTGGATATCATGCATTCGAGAAATGCATCAACCTTACAAGTGTCACAATGGGGAACAACGTGAATACGATTGGAGATGGAGCATTCTTCAGATGCTCAGGACTAACAAGCATCACTATTCCCAATAGCGTAACAGACATTGGTGATGATGCGTTCTACGAATGCAGTAGTCTGGCCAGCGCTACAATCGAAAATGGAATCATAGGACATACTGCATTCTACAACTGCAGTAGCCTTACCAGCGTAACAATCGGTAATGGAGTCGGAAGGATAGGAGACTATGCATTCTCAAGGTGCAGTAGTCTGACAAGCATTACAATACCTAATAGTGTGAGAAGCATTGGAGATGATGCTTTCGTTAACTGTGGATTAAAAAATTTACGCATCGAAGATGGAGTTCATACTCTTTCGTGCGGAGATACATATGTACATAATGGGGATAACAAAGGACTATTTTATAATAGTTCATTGGAGACTGTCTATTTAGGTCGTAACATTGTGAATGATAAATTTAACGTCGGTGGCATCTTTTATAAAAGCTTAAAACTAAAACAATTAACTATTGGCGATAGTGTTACAAACATTGGTGATGATGCGTTCAGAGACTGCAGGAGTCTTGCAAACGTGACAATAGGAAAGAATGTCAAAACCATTGAAGAAAGTGCATTCTCTGGTTGCAGTAGCCTTACAAGCGTTGAAATTCCTAACAGTGTTACTACCATTGGAAAGTTTGCATTCCAGGATTGCAGTAACCTTGTAAATGTGACAATTAGCAGCAATGTCGGATTTATAGACAATTATACGTTTGAGAATTGCAGTAGTCTGACAAGCATTACAATACCTAATAGTGTGTGGAATATTGGTAGCTATGCGTTTAATGGTTGCTCTGGACTTGAAAATATCTACTTAATGACAACGACACCACCGCGTGTGGGTAGTTATAATTTCACAGAAAAACATTTTATACATACAGCTCTTCATGTTCCACATGGTTCGTTAGCAACCTACCAAGATGACATGATGTGGAAGAACTTCTGGAATATTAAAGAATTTTATATTGATAAATACTTTTATATAAATTATATTGTAGATAATGTGCTATTTGAGACAGACAGCATAAAACATGGCGCAGAACTTAAACTATTAGATGAGCCTGTAAAAGAAGGATACACTTTCAGCGGATGGAGCGAAGTTCCTGAGACAATGCCAGCTAATGATGTAACCGTCACAGGTTCGTTTGCTGTAAACAAATATCTTGTAACTTTCAAGATTGACGGTGAGGTTATAGATTCAGACTCCCTTGAATATGGTGCAGCAATTATTGCTCCTGAGGTTCCCGAGAGAGAAGGATATACCTTCGATGGATGGGGGGAGATTGCCGAGACCGTTCCTGCCAATGATATGACTATCGAGGGAAGCTACTCTGTTAACTTCTATTTGCTGAGCTATACGGTAGATGGTGAGACTGTGCAAACGGACTCAGTCGCATATGGCACGGCAATTACCTTACTTGACGAACCCACCAAGGAGGGGCACACCTTCAGCGGATGGAGCGAAGTACCCGAGACTATGCCAGCTAATGATATCAGCATAGAAGGTACATTCAGTGTTAATAATTATACCATCACATACATTATTGATGGAGAAGTTTATGAGACGGCAACACTAGAATATGGTGCAAAGATAGAACTACCATCTGCTCCAGAGAAAGAGGGCTATACCTTCAGTTGGATGGATGAAATACCAGAAACAATGCCTGCGAAAGATATTGTTGTTCACGGTATCTATGTTGCAGATACAGCCATAGAAAAAAAATATCTTGACATTGAAAATATTAAAGTCTATAATCTTAGTGGCTTACGCATCAAAGAAACTGATAAACTTACCCGTGGCGTTTACATCATTAACGGTAAGAAAACATTCGTAAAGTAAGTTTCAATATTCATAACCCAAAAAGCCTGTCTATCCGTAATGGGCAGGCAGGCTTTTTTTTCATTAAATCACATCATGCCATTAGGCATATAATACTTTAGAATACTTACAGGAATTGGTTGGTAGAAGTTCTCGGTAATTACCGTTTCTTTCACATCGGTGAGCTCAAAGGCTATCTAATCTTGCTATTTACGCTTTCTTGGCTGGAGTTGAACATTACCATTTGAGCCTGCATGTTTTCTTTTTACTAGTTTTTTCATAATCATGATTTTTTTTGAGTGAAACTAAAATTTATCTGATACATTATACTCGTCATTATGAGTTTCTCAAAATAGAATTTAAGAAAGATTAGATAGTGAATATTTTGAAACAGATTTGCAGATTTCATGAGGACTTGAGCACACTGTAGATGAAAATACGTGGTAAATCAGATTATAGAAATAAATGCTCCTCACTACCGAAAAAAAGATGGAAGAAAATTGCATAACAGATGCATCGACAAGTAGGCTTTCTTCTTGTTTGTCGATAGGGTGATATACAGGATGCACAGTAACTCATGGTGGCGCATGTCGGGAAATATTACCTGTTCGATATTACTTAAATTACTTCTATCGAGATGACAAAAACACCTTCGATTCGTTTGTAGAACGGTAGATAATTGCTACCTTTGCATCGGTCTGAATATGTTTTTTAGATGAATAAATGTGGCGTTTGTGACTTATTCACGACCATACGAGAGTTTATTATAATAATTACTAAAGAAGTGTTCTTTAAAATTTTGAAGGTTTAGACTGTAATTCTGGAGATTAGCAACAATTTCAAGGACATTACAGGGACAAAGCTAAGGCGCAACCCATCTTATGACCGACACTATGGGTCGTATGCACTCTGACGCTCAGTTTGCCGGTTCTTCTTCAGTTCCCGCACACGTAGAGATGATGGGCTTCCTCGGCATCGGTAACAACCCCATGGTAGGTTGCACCGTAGCTTGCGCCGTTGACGTAGCTCAGGCATTGAACAAGTAATCTATATATAGGTTATATAATCGAGAAGAGGGCGCGTCATTTGGCGCACCCTCTTTTCTTTTTTTAGGAACATTGTCTGCATCAATACAATGAACGGGACAAGGATGTTCGTTGGAGATTCAGCGTTTCACGAACTATCGTAAGGCTTGGCCAAATTGTTTAGGTAAATTCCGGCAGACAAACGTTATATATATAATAGAGGTGTAGTATGAAGATAGCATCAGATATGACAGCATTGGTGGGAAGCACCCCGTTGGTGGAGCTATCCCGGTATGGGCAGAAATATCAGTTGGGTGCCCGGCTCGTGGCCAAGGTTGAGGCCATGAACCCGAGCGGCAGTGTGAAGGCACGGGCAGCCCTGGCCATGATAGAGGCAGCAGAGCGGAGCGGTGCGTTGCAGCCGGGAGGTACAATCATAGAGCCCACGAGCGGGAACACCGGCATAGGGCTTGCCATGGTAGCCGCCATCAAGGGATACCGTCTCCTGCTCACCATGCCCGACACGATGAGCATAGAGCGTCGCAAATTGCTCGCGGCCTATGGTGCCGAGGTCATACTCACAGAAGGAAGGTTGGGCATGGCTGGCAGCATAGCCAAGGCCGAGGAACTGCATGCCGACATCCCCGGCAGCATCATCCCCCAACAGTTTGCCAATGCCGCCAACCCCCTTGTGCATGAGCAGACGACCGCGCTCGAGATATGGAACGACACCGACGGAAAGGTATGCGCTTTCGTGGCCGGTGTGGGCACGGGAGGTACGGTCTCCGGTGTGGGGCGTGCGCTCAAGGCGCGTAACCCCCAGGTACACGTCGTGGCAGTGGAACCTTCGGCATCGCCCTTGCTACAAGGTGGCAAGGCCGCTCCACACGGCTTACAGGGTATAGGGGCCAACTTTGTGCCCGCCAACTACGATGCCCGCGTGGTGGATGAGGTGATGGGCGTAGCTGAGAACGATGCGCTGACTGCCTTGCGCGAGCTCGCGGCTACCGAAGGATTGTTTGTGGGTATCAGCAGCGGAGCGGCACTCCATGCAGCCTGCCGGCTGGCCATGCGACCCGAGTATAAAGACAAAATCGTGGTGGCTCTATTGCCCGATGGGGGCGAGCGATACTTGTCGTGCCTATAAAATGAAAAAGAAGTCTCGGAAATACCTGAGACTTCTTGCATTTCGAGCCGAAAGCGGGACTCGAACCCGCGACCTACGCATTACGAATGCGTTGCTCTACCAACTGAGCTATTTCGGCAAGGAGAGATGTTTGCGGCATCACCTTGACAAAGGACTCAGCTGAAATGCGGACGCAAAAGTAATACATTTTTTTGAAATGGCGAAGATAAATGTAGAATAAATTATGCTTTATTGGCTATTTCCCAATAAATAGTTACCTTTGCACCCGATTTCAAAAAGCATGTCAAATGTTAGTTGTTGATACAATTGAACAGTTACGCTCATACCTCGCAGCAGCCCGTGCCGAGGGAAAGAGTGTAGGACTGGTACCTACGATGGGTGCTTTGCACGAGGGTCACGCTTCGCTTGTAGCACGTAGTGTGGCCGAGAATGGTGTCACCGTAGTGAGTGTTTTTGTCAATCCCACGCAGTTCAATGACAAGGGCGACCTTGAACGCTATCCGCGCACCCTGGATGCCGACTGCCGGCTGCTCCAGCGGCTCGGTGCCGACTGTGTGTTTGCCCCCTCGGTAGAGGAGGTATACCCCGAGCCCGATACGCGTGAGTTCGACTTTACCCCCCTCGACAAGGTAATGGAAGGCATCTATCGCCCTGGACATTTCAATGGTGTGGCTCAGATCGTGAGCAAGCTGTTCATGTACGTTGAGCCCGACCGCGCCTACTTCGGCGAGAAAGACTTCCAGCAGCTGGCCATCATCCGTGAGATGGTGCGCCAGATGGACTTCAAGTTGACGATTGTGGGATGCCCCATCGTACGCGAAGACGACGGCCTGGCACTGAGCAGTCGCAACGCCCTGCTCACTGAGTCGCAGCGCCGTACGGCACTCGCCATCTCGAAGACCCTCTTTGCCAGTGTAGCCTACGCCAAGCAGCACACGCTGGCCGAGACCAAGCAGATGGTGGAGCAGGCTATCGCCGATACAGAAGGACTCGAACTGGAGTATTACGAGATTGTGGATGGCAACACCCTGCAACCCCTGACAGCTTGGGACGATGCCTCCTATGTGGTGGGCTGCATTACCGTATACTGCGGCAAGGTGCGCCTGATTGACAATATACGATATAAATAAAAGCTATATGTTGGTTACCGTACTGAAGTCGAAGATACATTGCGCCCGGGTCACCGAGGCCAATCTCAACTATATGGGGAGCATCACCATCGATGAAGACTTGATGGACGCTGCCGGTATGCTCGAGGGAGAGCAGGTGCATATCGTGAACAACAACAACGGAGAGCGCTTCGTTACCTATATCATCAAGGGGGAGCGTGGCTCGGGACAGATCTGCCTCAATGGTGCTGCCGCCCGCCTCGTGCAGCCTGATGATGTAGTCATCATCATGGCCTACGCTCAGATGACCACCGACGAAGCCCGCAACTTCCGCCCTGCGGTAATCTTCCCCAAAGCAGGAAACAGGCTATAAGCAAGCCTTAGGACGAGAGTAGCGACCACTCTGATAGTACGATTATTGGCCGACACCATTCGAGTGCCGGCCAATGTTGCTTATGTCCTATCGCAATGTAGGAATTTTCTATGGCCGAATCTTTATTTTGGCTCTCACCGTCTGCATACGCAGCCTGTCGTAGAGGAATATGCAGAGGGAGTAGAGCATATGTTGCAGTTCGCTCTCGGTGCGTCTCTGCATTTCGGTCAGGCTCATGGGGTGTAGGCCATAGTGTCCGGCAATCTGATGTATGGCAGGATATTTTAATGTGATGTAGCAGTTGCATGCCAGCGCTGCCTCCCTGTCGCACAGGTCGTAGGCTGCAATGACATGCCTGATGTCTCTTACTATCTGCTTGGATTCTGAGGATGAGGTTCTGTAGACACGGGTAATGGCAAGAATTACACGTAGCGACTGGTATTCGTGAACGATGTTTGTATTCATTGCAGCCTCGTTTTAGGAGTTATACTCCAATAACAAAGCTGCGTGTGGTATTGTTTTTCCAGCCTGTACTTTTCGTTGCTATTCTGCAGTCCAGATGTGCCAAGCAGCCTTAGCCTGTCCGATGAGCATGGACATGCCGCTCGAGATGGTGGCCCCTGCTTCCTCGCCCCGACGGAGGAAAAGGGTTTTCTCGGGGTTGTATATCACATCGTAGAGCAGATGACGGCTGCCGAGCTGGGCATAGTCGATCGGGGGGCATTCATCGGTTTTCGGATGCATACCCAAAGGGGTGGTGTTAACGATGACCGTGTACTGAGCCAGCAACTCGGGGGTGACGTCGGTATAGGCAATGATGCCTTCGCGTGAGGTGCGCGACACGTGTTGCGTTACCAATCCCAACTGCTGCAAGGCGTAGTGTACCGCTTTGGATGCACCGCCTGTACCCAAGATGAGCGCATGTGTATGATGAGGTCTGAGTAGCGGACGGATGGCGTCGGCAAAGCCGATATGGTCGGTATTGTATCCTTTCAGATGCAGTCTTCCACCGTTGCGGGTCACCTTCACCACATTGACAGCTCCGATGGTACGGGCTGCAGGGTCCAGTTCGTCAAGAAAGGGAAACACCTGCTGCTTATAGGGAATGGTGACATTGAACCCGCATAGCATAGGCTCCGTGTCCAACACGTTGGCCAGTTGCTCTATGTGGGGCAGCTCAAAGTTCTTGTACTCAGCATCGAGGCCATGCTGCGCAAAGAATTCGGTAAAATATCTCTTCGAGAACGAGTGCCCGAGGGGATATCCTATGAGTCCGTAGGTGCTCATCTATATGTTGTGTGTATGTGTGTGCTTACTTCTGCGAGGGAGAAAAATATGAGGGGCTGCACGTGCAGCCCCTCATGCAGCGTATGGAGAGTGATTATCTCTTTTCGCAAGCTGTCTGGCAAGAATCTGCTACGCAACAAGAATCTACTACGCAGCAGGTGTCTGCCTTGCAGCAAGAGTCTGCTGCTACGCATTCTGTATTAGCCTTGTCGCATGTTGTCTCTTTTGACTTATTGTTGCAGCATGAGCTGATGGTCAGGGCTGCAACTGCTACCATAGCGAATAATACCTTCTTCATAATCTTTTTTTTCTTTCTTTTAAGTTTGACAATCAAAAATATGGGCGCAAAAATACAAACATTTTTTTATACTTTGCTTTTCTTGGCCCTATATTTTAAGAAAAATGTGTAATTTTGTGCGCTATGATAGACAATTCGCTATTTAAGGATAAGAAGGCCGTGTATTATACCTTGGGCTGTAAGCTCAATTTTTCGGAGACATCCACCATCGGGCGTATGCTTCAGGAGGCTGGTTTCCGTACTGCCCGTCGGGGTGAGCAGGCCGACATCTGTGTGGTAAACACCTGCTCGGTGACCGAGCAGGCCGACAAGAAGTGCCGTCAGGCTATACACCGTCTGGTGCGCCAGCATCCCGACGCTTTTGTGGTGGTAACGGGGTGCTATGCACAGCTCAAGCCCGAGCAGGTGGCTGCCATACCGGGGGTAGACCTCGTGCTGGGTATGGACAAGAAGGGCAGCTTGCTCGAATACCTTACCTCGCTCGACAAGCGTGAGCTGGGCGAAGTAGCTACCATCCCTACCAAAGACATACGTACCTTTGTGCCCTCGTGCTCGCAGGGCGACCGTACACGCTTCTTTCTCAAGGTGCAGGACGGGTGCGACTATTTCTGCTCCTATTGTACTATCCCCTATGCCCGTGGGCGCAGTCGCAACGGTACCATTGCCTCGCTCGTGGAGCAGGCACGGCAGGCGGCTGCCGAGGGTGCCAAGGAGATAGTAATCACGGGGGTCAACATTGGCGACTTCGGTAAGTCTACGGGCGAGACCTTCATTGACCTCATTCGTGCCTTGGACGAGGTGCAGGGCATCGAACGCTACCGCATATCGTCGATAGAGCCCAACCTGCTCACCGACGAGGTGATCGCGTTTGTGGCCCGCTCGCGTGCCTTCATGCCTCACTTCCATATACCCCTGCAGGCGGGTAGCGATGCGGTGCTCAAGCTCATGCGCCGCCGCTACGACACGGCACTCTTTGCCTCGAAGATACAGAAGATACGCTCGCTCATGCCCGATGCCTTCATCGGGGTGGATGTCATCGTGGGTACACGTGGCGAGGAGGAGGCATACTTCGAGGAGGCCTACCGCTTCATCGAGTCGCTCGACATCACTGCCCTGCACGTGTTCAGCTACTCGGAGCGTCCCGGCACACAGGCGCTCAAGATTGCGCATAAGGTGGCGCCGCAAGAAAAGCACCGCCGCAGCGAACGCCTGCTGGCGCTCTCCGACGCCAAGCAACGCGCCTTCTATGAGCGCCACATAGGCAAGGAGGCCGTGGTGCTGCTCGAGAAACCCAAGGCTGGACAGCCCTTCCATGGCTTTACCGATAACTATATACGTGTGGAGGTCGACGACTCTGCCGCGCAGGACAACACATTAGTGCATGTGCGTCTCGGCGGGTTCAATGAGGAGGGCACGGCATTGCTTGCCGAGATGGTTTAGTGGTATGTATATTTAATTCTCAATGATCTATTCTCAATTCGTGAAAATAGCAGTAGTAATCCTCAACTGGAATGGCGAGCCGATGCTGCGCCAGTTTCTCCCCTCGGTGGTAGAACACTCTGTCTTGCCCCCGGAACTTGGTGAGGCGGTGGTCTACGTCGCCGACAATGGCTCTACCGACGGCTCGCTGGCCTTGCTTGCCGAAACTTTCCCGACGGTGCGCACCATTGTCTTCAGCGAGAACCATGGCTTTGCCGACGGCTACAACAAGGCTTTCGGGCAGATTGAAGCCGAGTATGCCGTGCTGCTCAACTCCGACGTGGAGGTCACTCCGGGGTGGCTTGTTCCTCTCGTGACCTATATGGATGCTCATCGCCATGTGGCAGCTTGTCAGCCTAAGCTGATGGCCTACCACGAGAAAGATAGGTTTGAGTATGCCGGAGCCATGGGCGGATACATTGACCGATACGGCTATCCCTACTGCCGTGGACGCATCTTCGATACCGTGGAGCGTGACCATGGCCAGTACGATGCCGATGTGCCTCTGCTGTGGGCCACAGGAGCCAGCTTGGTGGTGCGCCTTGCCGTATATAAGGAGGTGGGTGGCCTCGACGGGCGGTTCTTTGCCCATATGGAGGAGATTGACCTCTGCTGGCGCCTCCGCTGCCGTGGCTACGAGGTGCGCAGTGTGGCTTCCAGCGTGGTATACCATGTGGGAGGGGCTACACTCAGTGCCGGGCATCCGCGCAAGACCTTTCTCAACTTCCGCAACAATCTGCTGATGCTCTACAAGAACCTTCCCGAGCGCGAGCTGCGTCCTGTGCTCCTCGTGCGTGCCCTGCTCGACTATGTGGCTGCCGCCATGTTTCTGCTCAAGGGCGAGTGGGGGAGTGTGAAGGCCGTGTTCCGTGCCCGCCGTGCCTACCATAAGCTGAAGGGCGAGTTCCGTACCTCGCGTGAGGAGAACTTGCGTAAGGCAGTGTCTATGGATGTGCCAGAACGCACCCGCTTCTCCATCTTGTGGCGCTATCATGTGGCGAGAGCCAAGACATTCGACAAGCTGTAGCGATTGGTAAGGCAAAAGAAAAAAGATGAACGATATGAAATAATAAGCCAAAGATTTTGTAAAATAAGTCAAACTCGCTACATTTGTCTCTCAGTTTTGTAATATTAACAGATAAATGCTATACGTATGAAGAAGCATAATTTTAATGCAGGACCCTCTATCCTGCCGCGCGAAGTGATTGAGCAGACGGCTCAAGCTATTTTAGATTTCAACGGCTCTGGTCTCTCCATCCTCGAGATCAGCCATCGTCATAAAGATTTTCAGGCTGTTATTGACGAGGCAACAGCCCTCTTCAAGGAGATCCTCAACATTCCCGAGGGCTACTCGGTGCTCTTCCTTGGTGGTGGTGCCAGCATGCAGTTCTGCATGGTG
>JAFQLT010000123.1 GCA_017396545.1 Bacteroidaceae bacterium
GACTACGGCCTCGTCATCAGCAAGATAGTGCCCGAGGTGCGCGGTGGCACCTTCTCCATCGAGATGCTCTTTGCCGACTCCGTGCCCGACAATGCCCGCATCGGCAAGAGCTACCAGACGAAGATCGAGCTCTCCTCGGCCGTGCCTGCCGTGCTCGTGCCCAAGGGTAACTTCTACCCCTACACCGGCGGCCGCTGGATATACCGCCTCAACGCCGAAGGCACTCGCGCCACACGCGTCGCCATCAGCGTGGCTCGCCAAAACCCGCTCTACTACGAAGTCATCGACGGCCTCCAGCCCGGCGACCGCGTCATCACCTCTGGCTACGATGCGTTCGGGGAGGCAGAAGAGGTTGTGATAAATTGAAAAAAGAAGAGGAGGCCCCCCCAACCCCTCCCAGGGAGGGGTGACTCGGGCTTCGCAGAGTACAAAACCAACTAAAAACAAGACAACCCTATGAAGACAAAATACATCACCTGCATCACATTAGCATTGATCGTGAGTGTGACAGCAATGGCAAACAACTGGCGTGTAAGAGCCGCCAAGGAGAAGAAGACCTGCACCATTGAGTTACACGACGCCGAGGCATTCAGTCTGATAGACCTCAATGTGGCTGGCAACCTGGAATATACCCAAAGCATCAATGGAGAGAGTGGCATCACGCTCATCGTCAGCGAGGAGCTTGCCGACAAGGTGGAGGCTACCATCCGTCACGGCCGACTGGTCATAGCCTATAAGCACGGCACGAGGCACCACTTCACCTCCAACTCGCAACTCAAGGTCATCGCTCATAGCCCAGAACTCTCGGTCGTCAGCGTCAATGGCAGTGGCGACGTGATACTCAAGGGTTCCATCCGCACCGAGTCACTGACGCTCCACGTCAACGGCAGTGGCGAAATCGAGGCACACGACCTCACTATCCATCGCGTCAGCGCGAGCATCAACGGTAGCGGTGACGTACACCTTGCCGGCAAAGCCCGTGAGGCAAGTTTCGACATCAATGGCAGTGGTGATATCAACACAGAGCATCTGCGCTGCCTGCACGTCAACGCCACGGTCAACGGCAGCGGTGACATCGACTGCTATGCCTCCGAGTCCATAAACGCATCTATCAACGGCAGCGGCGATGTGGACTGCAGCGGTCACCCCAAGACACAGCGGTATGACAGGAGATAGGTGAAGTGTCAAGAGACAGAGACAAACGAATATAGAAACAAAATAAAAATCCCATACGACAATGAAAGAATTCTTCAAGAATCTCGGACGCTACAAAGTGTCGTCCACACTCAACATCCTGGGTCTCGGCATCGCCTTCGCGGCGGCCTACGCCATCTTGGTGCAGGTAAACTATGACCTCGGCTTCAACCGCTCGCTCAAGGACTCGGAGCGCGTGTTCCGCTTGGAACATGCAATGTTTGCCGAAAGCGAAGGCGGCAACTTGTGTGATTATATGAACGACCCTTTAGGGCAGTTCCTCGGTGAGGACACTACTATGGTAGAGGCTTTCGGACGAATGAACTGCACGCCTTCACCACTTAACCTGAAACTGCAGGTCAATGGTGAGGAGCAGATTGTAGAGATTATGGAGAGCTGGGGCACCGAGGGTGCTCCTGAAGCTGTAGGCTTCACGCTCGTGAACGGTAGTTTTGACCGCCTCAGTACACCAAACAGCATCTTGATGAGCGAGAAGTTTGCCCACACCCACGGCTTAGAACTTGACGACGTGGTGCAAGATGTCAAAGGGCGTTTGCTCACGATTGTGGGCATCTTTGAAGACTTCCCCAGGAACTGCGATTACCACGGTATACAAATGTACATCAGCATCTCGCGTGACGAATGGGACGCTCCGAACAACTGGAACTTTGCCTATTACTATAAGCTGAAAGAGGAGTGGATGAAGGATGCTTTCCTCGAAAGCCTCTACCCCAAGTTCTATGAGTTCAAAGAAGCCTGGATGAAAGCGGTTTACGAATATAGAGGTATGGAGTATCCCGATACGATGACGCTGGAGAAATACCGTGCCCAGCCTACCAGCCTTATGCGGCTGACACCGCTTGGCGATATTCACTTCTCTAAGGTGGAGACAGGCCAAGACTACAAGAAGGGCGATGCCGTTACCACCTACACGCTCTTGGCCATTGGGGTGATTGTTGTTATCATTGCTTTTGTCAACTTCATCAACTTCTTTATGGCTATGGTGCCGCGCCGCATACGCAGAGTGAATACGGAGAAGATTTTCGGTTGCACCGCCCGTCGCTTGCGCCTCGGCTTTGTGGGCGAAGCTATCGGCTTGGTATTGCTCAGCTTATTGTTGGCGGCGTTTATCATCTTTATGATAGCTCCCGAAGTTAGTGCCGGCCGTTTAATCGCTACAAGTATTGCCTTAGAAGACAACTGGGGAGTAGTGCTGATGATGCTTGGTGCAGGCGTAGTGCTTGCCGTTATCGCCAGCATCTATCCTGCCTACTATATCACTTCAGTGCCGCCAGCCTTTGCCATCAAGGGTTCGTTCGGAAATACCACCAAAGGCCGCCGCTTGCGCTCGGTGCTGCTCAGCTTGCAATTCTTCATTGCGATATCGCTCATCATCTGCACGATGTTCATCAAACAGCAACACTCCTTTATGATGAACTATGATATGGGATTCAATCGGGAACATCTGCTCTCGGTGAGGTTGGGAGGAGACGCAATGTCCCCCACAGAGGATGGCCAACGCCCCGCATTAGAGTCGCTCCTCAAAGAGAATCCAATGATCAAAGATATCGCTTTCTCGCAAAACCGTATGGTGTCAAACGATGCACGACAAGGTTGGGGACGTGAAATCATAGGTGAAGACCGCGATTTGTCTGTAGATGTACAGATAGTAACCCCCAACTTCCTCGAGGTGATGGGCATAGAGATTACCGAGGGACGCAATTTCGAGCCACGCGACATGCAGAACCCCAATGGCTCCGTCATCTATAATGAGACGGCACGCCGTAAGTATAACCTCACGATGGAGACGCGCGTCACTTATATGGGAAAAAATGCAGCCGAGGTCATCGGCTTCTGCAAAGATTCCAAGATGAAACCGCTGCAGTACGAGACTCCACCGATGATTTTCTATCTCTATGGAATGAACCTCTATTATCCCCAACTCTATATCCGAACCACCGAAGGAACCGACTTCGAGGCGGTGAAGGCATATATCGAAGAGAGCATCCTGAAGCTTGCGCCCAAGGCGAAGCCCGAGGACATCAAAGTAGAGTTCTTCGACGAGCAGCTGGGCCGTGAGTATGAACAGGAGAAAGAGCTCACACGCCTCATCAGCGTATTCTCCATCGTCGCCATCCTCATCGCCCTGATGGGAGTCTTCGGCCTCGTGTTCTTCGAGACCCAGTATCGCCGTCGCGAGATAGCCTTGCGCCGTGTACACGGAGCTCAGATAAGCGAGATACTGCGTATGTTCGTGATGCAATATGCCCGTATGGTGGGCGTGGCCTTCCTCTTTGCCGTGCCCGTGAGCTACCTCATCATGTCGCGCTGGCTC
>JAFQLT010000124.1 GCA_017396545.1 Bacteroidaceae bacterium
GATAGATGCCATCCCCGTACCCGACCTTGTGGTAGAGGGAGACGCCGAGGATGCCGAGCTGCTCATTGTTGGCTTCGGTGGTACCTATGGACATCTCCATGCTGCCATGGACGAGATGCGTGCCACAGGCAAGAAGGTAGCTCTCGCCCACTTCAAGTACATCAACCCGCTGCCCAAGAACACTGCCGAGGTGCTGCGCAAGTATCCCAAGGTTGTCGTTGCCGAGCAGAACTCAGGTCAGTTGGCTGCGTGGTTGCGCATGAAGGTCGACGGATTCGTGCCTTATCAGTACAATGAAGTAAAGGGACAGCCCTTCTCCACAAACCAACTTATCAACGTATTCACCAAAATGATGGAGGAGTAACACTATGGAAACAAAATATACAGCACAAGATTACAAGAAAGGTCAGCCGCGCTGGTGCCCCGGCTGTGGCGACCACTTCTTCCTCGCCTCACTCCATAAGGCCATGGCCGAGATTGGCGTGGCTCCGCACAATGTAGCGGTGATTTCGGGTATCGGATGCTCAAGCCGTTTGCCCCACTACATGAACACCTATGGCATGAACACCATCCACGGGCGTGCTGCTGCCATTGCTACAGGCTGCAAGGTGGCCAACCCCGAACTGTCGGTATGGCAGGTAAGCGGCGATGGCGACGGCCTCGCCATCGGTGGCAACCACTTCATCCATGCCAACCGCCGCAACATCAACCTCAACATGATATTGCTCAACAACCGCATCTATGGCCTCACCAAGGGACAGTACTCGCCCACGAGTCCGCGCGGCTTCGTGAGTAAGTCAAGTCCCTACGGAACGGTTGAAGACCCCTTCCGCCCTGCCGAGCTCTGCTTCGGTGCCCGCGGGCACTTCTTTGCTCGTGCCGTGGCTACCGACGCTCCCGGCACCGTAGAGATACTCAAGGCTGCCCACACCCATAAGGGTGCTTCGGTGTGCGAGATACTGCAAAACTGCGTCATCTTCAACGACGGTACCCACGACAGCGTGTACAACAAGGAGGGACGTGCCAAGAACGCCATTTACCTGCGTCATGGAGAGCCCATGGTGTTCGGTGTGAACAACGAGTACGGCCTCATGCAGGAGGGTTTCGGCCTCAAGGTGGTGAAGATTGGCGAGAACGGCATCACCATCGACGACATCCTCGTACACGATGCCCACTGTGAGGACAACACCCTGCAGCTCAAGCTGGCGATGATGGAAGGCCCCGACTTCCCCATTGCCCTCGGTGTCATCCGTGATGTGGAGGCTCCCACCTACGATGAGGCAGTGGAAGCGCAGATTGCCGAAGTGAAGGAGAAGAAGGCCTACCACACCTTTGAGGAACTG
The DNA here is from genome assembly GCA_017396545.1 of Bacteroidaceae bacterium. Taxonomy (GTDB): domain Bacteria; phylum Bacteroidota; class Bacteroidia; order Bacteroidales; family Bacteroidaceae; genus UBA1189. Next base: position 1,344 of record JAFQLT010000124.1, read on the forward strand.
CTCCTCACCAACGACACTTGGGAAGTAAAGTAGGTTGATGGTTATGATGCTCTGCATCATGACTCTTTGCCTGCTCGGCATAATTCAAATAAATTTGGCTATGCTCTCGCTGCGCTGTAGAGTTGAGGGTTGATGGTTTAGGATGCCTCCGGATGGCAACTCAGAAACTCAAAAACTTAGCAACTCAAAAACTCAAAAGAATACCGCTGCGCTAATCTTACAACTCACATCTTACGTCGAAGCAGGCTCCAATGCAGCGGGGAGCCTGCTTCTTTTTGTACCTTTATTGTTGATAGAATTTTAGTTTTTCCTACATATTGCGTACTTTTGTATTACCTACGCATGTCCATGTACGTCGATGTCATATTGCCCCTTCCGTTGGCCGGTAGCTTCACCTATCAGCTGCCCTCGTCGTGCGAGGCCGACGTGCAGCAGGGCAGTAGGGTAGTGGTACAGTTTGGTACCAAGCGCTACTATACGGCCATTGTCCTGCGCAAGCACGAGGAGCCTCCACAGGGCGACTATGAGGTGAAAGAGGTGGTCGAGGTGCTCGATACGACCCCTGTGGTACAGCCTCTGCAGCTGCGTCTGTGGCAGTGGATTGCCGACTACTACATGTGCTCGATAGGCGATGTGTACAAGGCTGCGCTCCCCTCGGGCCTGAAGGTCGAGAGCGAGACCATGGTAGAGCTCAACCCGGCGTTTGTGGCCGATGCCCCGCTCAAGGAGCGTGAGCAGCAGTTGCTCGATGCCCTGCAGATCAACGCCAAGCAACGTGTGCAGCAACTGCTCAAAAGTACTGGTGTGAAGGGAGGTATGCACCTCATCAAGTCGCTGCTCGACAAAGGAGCGCTCACCATAGACGAGACGCTGCGCCAGGGCTACAAGCCCAAGAGCGAGGTGCACGTGCGCCTTGCCGGGGCCTACCGATCGGAGGCATCGCTCGGCGAGGCCCTGCAGTCGCTACGGCGGGCAGCCAAGCAGCAACAGCTGCTGCTCCGCCTCATTGAGCTGGCTGAGTGCGAAGCGCCTGACTTCATGCCCCGCAAGGAGCTCTCCCGAAGCCTGCTCCTCAAGGAGAGCGGGATGACGGCTGCGGTATTGAACGGACTCATTGCCAAGGGTTTCGTAGAGACCTATACCGTGGAGGTGGCCCGCCTGTCCGATGCGGCCACGGAGGCGCCCCTGAGCCTGGCGCCCCTGAGCCCTCATCAGCAGCGTGCCTTCGACGGCATTGGCCACAGCTGGGCACAACACGATGTATGCCTGCTCCATGGCGTCACCTCGAGCGGCAAGACCGAAGTGTATATCCACCTCATCGGCGAGCAGCTCCGCCAGGGGCGCCAGGCCCTGTTCCTTGTACCCGAGATAGCCCTCACCCAACAGATGACCGAGCGCCTGCGCCGCGTGTTCGGCACCCGTCTGGGCGTCTATCACTCCAAGTTCTCCGATGCCGAGCGGGTAGAGCTCTGGAACCGCCAGCTCTCTTCCACCCCCTATGATGTCATCCTGGGTGTACGCTCCTCCGTCTTCCTCCCCTTCAGGAATCTCGGCTTGGTCATCGTCGACGAGGAGCACGAGACCACCTACAAGCAGCAGGACCCCGCCCCTCGCTACCATGCCCGCAGCGTAGCCGTCATGCTGGCCGCCTACCATGGAGCGAAGACGCTGCTCGGCACCGCCACCCCCTCGATAGAGAGCTACTACAACGCCCAGTGCGGCAAGTACGGACTGGTAGCGCTGACCGAGCGCTACAGCCAGGTGCAGCTGCCCCATGTGGCCGTGGTAGACCTCAAGGACGAGTATCGTAGGAAACGCATGTATGGGCCCTTCTCCACCTTGCTGCACGATACCATGCGCGAAGCCCTTGACGAAGGCCGTCAGGTCATCCTCTTCCAGAACCGCCGGGGCTATGCTCCCATGCTCGAGTGTGCCGCCTGCGGATGGGTTCCCAAGTGTGACCGCTGCGACGTGAGCCTCACCTACCACCACAATGCCCACCAGCTTGTGTGCCACTACTGCGGCAATGTATACAGTGTACCCGTCAAGTGCCCCTCGTGCGGCGGGCATACGCTGGGCAAGCGCGGTATGGGCACCGAGCGCATCGAGGAGGAGGTGAAGCACCACTTCCCTACAGCGCGCGTGGCACGCCTCGACCTCGACACCACGCGCACCAAGACGGCCTACGACAAGATACTCTCCGACTTCCAGGAAGGGCGCACCGATGTGCTCATAGGTACCCAGATGGTATCCAAGGGACTCGACTTCGACAACGTGCACGTCGTGGGCATCATGAATGCCGACACCATGCTCAACTTCCCCGACTTCCGCTCCTATGAACGCTCCTTCCAGCTCATGGCCCAGGTGGCCGGACGTGCCGGACGGCGCGGCCAGCAGGGGATGGTAATATTGCAGACAAGGGGGGTGGACCTCCCCGTGATCCAGCAAGTCGTAGCCCACGACTATGCCGGACTCTATGCCGACCAGGTGGCCGAGCGCCAGCTCTTCCGCTATCCGCCCTTCTGCCGGCTCATCTACATATACCTGAAGGGGCGCGACGAGGCTCAGGTGGCACGCGCCTCCGAAGCCATGGCAGCCGCCATGCGCACCTATTTTGCAGACCGCGTACTCGGTCCCGAGCCGCCTGCCGTAGCCCGCATCCACGCCCTGCACATCCGCAAGATCATGCTCAAGGCCGAGCCCGCACTCGGCATAGCCCGTGTACGCCAGTGCCTGTATGGCATCCAGCAGACGCTCAGTGCACAAGGCCTGCTGCAGGCCGTCATGCTCCATTATGATGTGGATCCCTATTAGGTCACGGCATTTGAAGGAGGGAAGAAAGGATAGGGAATAGAAAAAGACAAGGTTGGCAATCATTTACCAACCTTTTCTTGTACCCAGACCCGGGGTCGAACCGGGATGGGTTGCCCCACTGGTGTTTGAGACCAGCGCGTCTACCGATTCCGCCATCTGGGCGTCTTTTCTTGAAAGACAGCGCAAAGGTAATACCTTTTTCTGAATCTACAAGGCAGAATGTGATTTTTTTGAGAAAAAATACAGAATTTGCAAATTTCGGGTTACTTGAAAATTAGGTAACGAGATAGTAACCGTTCGTATTTCTGAGTTCTTTATTATTAGTCACCTGTGAAGGTCGTCTTCAATTATATCATAGATAGAGGGATGAACATTATTCTTTCTCTTCTGGAGAATACATGAAACACAAGTAAAAAACTGCCATGTCTTCGCAAAGTCAAAAATTTGAACTAACTTTACCCTCGCAATGAAGATTGACCACATAGAATTAGGCAAATATCCGGTGCTGCTGGCACCGATGGAGGATGTCACCGACCTTGGCTTTCGGCTGATGTGCAAGGAGTTCGGTGCTGACCTTGTATACACGGAGTTCGTGTCGAGCGATGCGCTCATCCGTCAGGTAAACAAGTCGATGCAGAAGCTCGCCATCAGCGACGAGGAGCGTCCCGTGGCCATACAGATCTATGGACGCGACGTAGACTCGATGACCGAGGCGGCACGCATCGTGGAGACAGTGAAGCCCAACATCATAGACCTCAACTTCGGCTGCCCCGTGAAGCGCGTGGCTGGCAAGGGAGCGGGAGCA
>JAFQLT010000012.1 GCA_017396545.1 Bacteroidaceae bacterium
GGGTGAACGGCCGGTGTAAACACCTGTCATCACGTTAACGGCGCCGAGCTCGGTCTCCTGACCCTTCTCGAAACCTTCAAGACCTGCTTTTGTTTCCTCTTGGAACAAAACTTCATAAGACGGATTGTGCAAAACCTCTACAGCACCGGTGATTCCGTACTTGCTCAAATCAATGTTTGCCATTTTTTTTAGATTTATAAAATTATGGTTAATACTTTTTTCTTTCACACTTTTCGACTCAGTAAGGGCATGCCCCTTTCTGACCGTGTACAAATTTAATAAGGATTTTGTTTAGCGAAAAGCGTATTAAAGATTTTATTCTGTTAATAAAGCCAAAAATGCTCAATAACATATTTTTGCTGTCTATTCCAGAAAAAAAGTGATAGTTAGAGTTTACATTTGCAGTTCGCTTTCATTGCCGACCATCCGTAGCATGCCACTATAGCAAAACATATAAGCGGCATGATGAACGATAAGTTCACTGCCGGCATACCGGCTATTGTGCCAAGGTCTATAATGGCACCTTGTATGGGAGGTATCACCGCTCCACCTACAATAGCCATTACTAGGAAGGCCGCACCGAGAGTGGTGTCTTCGGCTTTTACATCCTCAAGGGCAATGCCGTAGATGGTGGGGAACATGAGCGACATGAATGCACTTGTAGCCATTAGGCTGTACAGACCTCCCATACCATCGATGAGGATGGCACCAAGGGTAGTGAGACAGGCTCCTATACCGAAGTACATGAGCAGGCGGCGCGAACTGACATGACGCATCAGGTAGGTGCTGACGAAGCGCGACACGAGGAAGAAACTCATTGCTACGATATTGTATTTCTGCGCTGTAGCCTTGTCGAGTCCCAAGCGGTCTGCATATTGAATGATGAAGGTCCATGTCATAATCTGTGCCCCTACATAAAATATCTGCGTCACCACTCCATTGCGGTACAGTTTGTTTTTCCACAGACGACTCAGTGTGATGCTTTTTGGGGTCTTCACCCCTTCGCCTCGTGTCTGGGGTATCTTGGTGCAAGCAATGACGATGAATACGACCAACACGAGAAGGCCTAACATCACATAAGGGTCACGTATAGTAGCCAGATCGTGCAGACGGATATCTGCCTTTTCGGCTTCGCTCAGGGTGTGATAGATTATCTTGCCAGCCTCATCGCGCTTGTCTGAAATCAGATTGGGCAATACGACTAGCGCAGCCACCGACATTCCAGAGAGTGCTCCTATGGGATTGAATGCTTGTGCCATATTGAGTCGACGTGTAGCGGTCTGTGGGTCTCCGAGAGAGAGAATGAGCGGATTGGCCGTAGTCTCTAAGAATGCAAGGCCAAAGGTGAGTACGTAGAGCGATACGCAAAAGAATGCGAAACTCTGATAAGCTGCTGCGGGGATAAACATGAAAGCGCCTACGGCATAGAGTGCCAATCCCAACAGGATACCACTCTTATAACTATATTTGCGTATAAAGAGTGCAGCCGGTACCGCCATCGTGGCATATCCGCCATAGAACGCCATCTGTATTAGCGACGATTTGGCCACGGAAAACTCCATCAGCGTCTGGAATGCTGCTACCATGGGATGAGTAATATCGTTAGCAAATCCCCATAGGGCAAAGAGTGAGGTGATGAGGATGAAGGGAATGAGGAATTTCTTCTCTACGAGTTTGGGACTCTTGTTTTCCATATCTATATGTAGATGACTATTTATTCATTATGGAGGCAAAAGTAGTGCAAAAGGGTATTAAACACAAATTTTCTTTTGCTTTTTCGATTCTTGCCAACAAATGATGTTATAATATGTAGGGAATAAAGATTTTATGCTTAACTTTGTGCCAACTTTAGATAACAAAAAGCTACAAATTCTATGATTGAGTACCTCAAAGGCGATCTTACCGAACTCACCCCCACTACTGCTACGGTGGAATGCCATGGTGTAGGCTACCTTGCCAATATCTCACTCTACACCTACACTGCCATACAGAACCATTCACAGGTAAAACTCTACATTTACGAGGCCATCCGCGAGGATGCTCACGTGCTCTACGGCTTTGCCGAGAAGCGTGAGCGCGAGCTCTTCCTTCTGCTCATTTCTGTATCGGGTATCGGTGGTAATACGGCGCGAACCATTCTTTCGGCTCTTACTCCAAGTGAACTGTGCGAGGTGATAGGTTCGGGCAACGACAAGCTGCTCAAGATGGTCAAGGGCATCGGTGGCAAGACCGCTCAGCGCATCATCGTGGAACTCAAGGACAAGATTGTCTCCGTGGGTGGCGACTCAATGAGTAGCCCCACGGGCAACGCACTCTTTGCAGAGGCCAACAACGAGGTGCTCGAAAGCGCCGTTGCTGCCCTCTCCATGCTGGGCTACACGGTAACTGCCTCACAGAAGGTTGTGAAGGCCATTCTCAAGGAGCAACCCTCGGTGAGTGTTGAGGTTGCTATCAAGGAAGCACTGCGTAGGTTATAGGGTAATACTGTTAGCGCAGAACCTTAGATGTCTCCTCGTCTTTCCATGTAGAATAGGAGTGTCGGCTGATGTAGGCGTTGTAGTAATGCTTGTCGCCTGTGACCTCCCGGCCGAGGAATGAGGGCAGGGTGAAGGCTTCGTTGACATCAGTAAGCTCAATCTCGGCAAACACGAGGCCTTCGTTCTCTCCATGAAATTCGTCGACCTCGACAATGTGGTTGCCGTTGTGCACGAGGTAGCGGGTCTTCTCTATGCGCTCGGCGCAGAGCGTGAAGAGATCGCGGGCATCGTCGAGCGTAATCTCCTTCTCCCATTCGAAACGGCTGATACCATCGGTAGAAGGTCCCTTGATGGTTAGGTAGCCCTTGTCACCTCGGGTACGTACCCGTACGGTGTGTCCATGACCACTGCAGATGTATCCTTGTATAATGTTGCTCTTGTGGTATGCCAGTGTACGGTAGCTGTCGTCGGTGACAAGAAACTTGCGCTCAATTTCCTTCATAGATATATTTTTTTCGTTATGCACGTTGTGTCGTCTGCTGTCAAGTGACAAATATACACTTTTTATTTCACAATAGCCGTGCAGAGCGGTGAAAAAAAGCGTGAATCATTGTTATACATGCTTTTTTGTCGATATAAATGTGTATCTTCGCATTACAAACGAAACACGTAGCCATTTATGCCAATCATTCATATCACATCGCTTGAACACCCCGGTGTAGAGGTGTTCAGTACACTTACTGAGGCGCAACTTCGCCATGACATTGAGCTTGGAAAGGGAATCTTCATTGCCGAGAGCCCCAAGGTGATACGCGTGGCTCTTGATGCCGGACATGAACCTTTGGCATTGCTCTGCGAAGAACGTCATATTACGGGCGATGCGGCCGACATCATAGCCCGGTATCCCGATATGCCGGTATATACAGGAACCCGCGAACTGCTGGCCTCGCTTACTGGATATACGCTGACGCGAGGTGTGCTCTGTGCCATGCAACGCCCTGTGGCGCTGCGGGTGGCCGATGTGGTGAGCGGAGCACGCAGGGTGGTAATTATTGATGGGGTGACCGATACGACAAACATCGGAGCCATATTCCGTTCGGCAGCAGCCTTGGGCATTGATGCGGTATTGCTCACGCGGACGGCATGCAACCCGCTGAACCGCCGTGCTGTGCGTGTATCCATGGGCTCCGTATTCTTGGTGCCTTGGACGTGGATTGACGATATAGAGCGTGAAATGCATGCCGAGGGGTTCGTTACGGCGGCTATGGCATTGACTGACAACGCTATATCGGTTGATAGTCCTACGTTGAAGTCTGCTGAAAGGTTGGCTATTATCATGGGTACCGAGGGCGACGGATTGGCTCGTGAGGTAATCACTGCAGCCGACTATGTGGTGCGTATACCTATGGCACATGGTGTGGATTCGCTTAACGTGGCTGCCGCAGCGGCAGTTGCTTTTTGGGAGCTTAGGTCGAGATGATATGGATGCAGAAAGAGGAACTTCGCAGCCCCTCTTTTCCTTTTAACCTAAACCTTAACTATGAAAAAATCTAATGTTTGGTGCAAAGGTGCGGCTTTTTTTCTTAACAACAAAGAAAAAACGTGAATTTTTGAAAAAAAAGTGCGATTGCTTGCAATTTGGGGTGTAAAAGGTATCTAAATGCTAAGGTTTTGGTAGTTTATTCATAAAATAGCCGTATCTTCGCAGCTGAAAACGAAAATCGATGAGTGATGAACGATAACGTCAAATATCTGTATATAGAGACCTATGGCTGTCAGATGAATGTGGCCGACAGTGAGGTGATAGCGTCGGTGATGAAGATGGCAGGTTACGAGCCTTGCGAAGAGCTTGACCAAGCCGATGCCATCCTGCTCAATACTTGCTCCATCCGCGACAATGCCGAGCAAAAAATCTTTCACCGCCTCGATGCACTGAATGCCTTACGCAAGAGGGGACGTAAACTTATCGTCGGAGTGGTGGGCTGCATGGCCGAGCGAGTGAGGGAGAACCTTATAGAGAATTATGGTGTGGACCTCGTGGCTGGCCCGGATGCTTATCTTTCGCTGCCCGATCTTATCGTGCAGGTGGAAGCAGGAGAGAAGGCCATGAATGTAGAGTTGTCGACTACAGAGACCTACCGCGATGTCATCCCCTCGCGCATCTGTGGCAACCACATCTCAGGCTTCGTGTCCATCATGCGTGGATGCAATAACTTCTGCCACTATTGCATTGTTCCCTACACTCGTGGCCGTGAGCGTAGCCGCGATGTGGAGAGCATCCTTGCCGAAGTGAACGACCTTGCAGCCAAGGGCTACAAAGAGGTGACACTTTTAGGGCAGAACGTCAACTCCTACTGCTTCGAACGCGAAGGTGAAGTTATCACCTTCCCCATGCTCCTGCGCATGGTAGCTGCTGCCGTACCACAAATGAGGGTGCGCTTCACGACCTCGCATCCCAAGGATATGAGCGATGAGACCCTGCAGGCCATTGCTGAAGTACCCAACATCTGCAAACATATACACCTGCCCGTACAAAGCGGTAGCTCGCGCGTATTGAAACTGATGAATCGCAAGTACACCCGTGAGTGGTATTTGGAGCGGGTAGCCGCCATACGCCGTATCATTCCCGACTGTGGGCTGAGTACCGACATCTTCTCTGGTTTCCACTCCGAGACAGAAGAAGACCACCAAGAGTCACTCTCGCTGATGCGGTTGTGCGAATACGACTCGGCCTTCATGTTCAAGTATAGCGAGCGTCCCGGAACTTATGCCAGCCGTCATTTGCCCGATGACATTGCCGAGGAGGTGAAGATACGTCGACTCAATGAGATTATTGCTGTGCAGAACGAACTCTCTGCCGAGAGCAACCGACGCTGCATAGGAAAGACCTACGAGGTGCTGGCTGAAGGCTATTCGAAGCGTTCACGCGAACAGCTTTGCGGACGTACCGAGCAAAACAAGACTGTGGTATTCGATAAAGGGAACTACCATATCGGCGACTTCGTGATGGTGGAGATTACTGATGCCAGTTCGGCTACACTTATCGGAAAACCAGTGTAAGGATAGTCGAAAGGTATTCTGTACATTTGTCAAACTAAGTGCAGCGAAGAATCTCACCACTCAATTGATATGGAGATTCTTCGCTGCACTTAGTTGATAAGAATACGTGAGTAATTATTTCTTACTTACCATTCATAATCACCTCTACCGTATGAGGTGAGCGTATCAGGCGGCGGGCTATGCGCTGCACATCCTTGGGAGTGACATTCTCCAAAGCTTCGTTGTTGGTGAGCATGTCATCGGATCCATAGCGTATCTGTTCGGTGAGCGCCTCTATCCAATAGGCATTTGAGCCGCGATAGTCAGCATGCCTCTTTTTCAGGTATTCACGTGCACTGTTGAAGACCTCGGGTGAAGGTCCTTTTTCTGCTACCTGAGCAAGCAATGCAATTGCCTTTTGCAGGAGCTGGTCGGCTTGCTCGGGGTTGGTGTTGAAGTTGAACATCAAGGTCAACTCATTGGCCGGTTGGCGCGAAATACGCGAAGTCACCGATACATTATAGGTGCCTCCCTCCTGTTCACGCAGTGTCTCGGTGCAAAGCGTGTTCATTACTTCACCGAGCACAGAGCAGGCAATGCTATTCTTCTGATTGTAGCGTTTCTTGGCCAAGATATTGTAGATTACCGTAGTCGATGCTCCGGCCTCAGGGATATGTACATGAGTTACATGTTTGCCTCGTTTCAAGGAGGGCAGAGCCGAGAGGTCTGCTTTCTCTTTCTGTTTGGGGCTGCTGGGCAGCGAGGCGATATACTGGCAGATGAGCGGACTGAGCGCTTCCTTGTCAACGCGTCCCACGAAGATGAAGGTGAAGTCGGCCGCATTGTCAAAGCGCTCCATGAAGAGTTGGCATGTGCGGTCATAGTCCACGCTGTCGGCCAAGGCCATGGATGCCCTTCGGCTACGTGGATGAGGCGCATACATGGTCTCCCGCAGCGTGTCGCTAAAGAGGGTCATCGGACTCTCTATACGCTGGCGCAGGGTTTGTCTCATCCGTTGTTGCCAACGCTCAAAAGCTGCCTCATCCTTTCGCATGGTCGTGAACCGCAGGTGAAGCAGTTGTAGCAACTGTTCGGCATCGGCAGGACGGCAAGTTCCGGTGAAAGACTCGGTGAGCGTCCCCACATTGGTCTGGTACGAAGCACTGCTCCCTTGCAAGGCACGGCCGAGGTCATTGCCTGAGAGATGGGCGAGACCACCCATGGAGGGCAGTGCGTTGATGGCGTTGATATTGCAGTAGTCGGCATTTGGCATTAGCGAGGTTCCGCCATGACTGATAGCCGTTAGCCTAATCTCTTCGCGTGGATTATCTGTTGGTTTCAAGATAACTCTTGCTCCATTGCTGAGGAGAAGTTCCTGTGTGCCGTAAGTCTTGTTTGTTTTCTGCTTAATGATGCTTCCTGCTTGGGGCTTTTGAGGCATTAGCTCGGGAGCTGGTTCTTGCTGTGGCATTTCGTAGCGTGTGGTCTGTTGGCTCCATGCCTTGCCGTAGGCTTCCATCACTTCCGGCTCTGTAGGCCATGTGTTTCCCTCACGCTCTTGGCCCTGCAGCAGAATGGCGATTCCGTTAGAAGTATAGAGGAATTGGTTGAACCGGGCATTGATTTCTCCCAACGTGACATTGCTGAGCATGTAACGGTATACGCTTGCCTCCTCAGCAGGAGACAACAGCGGTTGATGATGCAGGAAATGAGCCATGCAACGCTGTACGAGTACTTTGTTGGAGGGGTGGTAGGCCCCTTTGTCAGACTCGAGCGATGCCACCCAGGTCTGTATCTGCTGCTGTGCCCGTACATACTCTTCGCTGGTGAAGCCATGTTCCATCACCCTCTTCAGCTGGAATATCAGTGCATCCATCGCTTGTTTCCAGTTGTCACCTGCAAATGTGGCTGTAGCCGAAAAGGCCTTCTTGGTCATAGCCAGCGAGTAGTCGCCATCGAAGAACATGAGGCCGATGCCTTGCGGTGCTTCTCCTGTTACGGACAGGTCGTAGATACGCCCTGCGAGCATAGACACAATCATCGACTTGATGTACTCCTCCTTACGTCCTTGCAGCGTGAGGCGCATGTCTGCAGGAATGGGGTTGTACTTGTAGCTGATGCGCAGTGTACCCGAGGTCAATTCAGGGTCAGTGCCGATGGCCACGATAGGTGCGGTATTGTCGGCCACGGGATAATAGATGCGCTCGGCGGCATCGTTCCGTAGGGGAATATCCCTCCACAGTCCCCGTATCTGTTGTTCCACATAGTCGGCATCCACGTCGCCTGCCACGATGATAGCCTGTAGGTCGGGGCGATACCACTTGTGATAATAGTCTCGTAATGCTTGGTGGGGGAAGTTGTCCACCACCTCCATCAGTCCGATGGGCATCCGGTGAGCATAGCGGTTACTGTCGGGGAACAGTTTGGGCAGTGTCTGTGCGTAGATACGGTCGCGCACCCCATTCTTGGTGCGCCACTCCTCGTGTATCACCTTACGCTCGGCATCTATTTCCTTGGCATCAAGCGTGATATATCCGCTCCAGTCGTGCAGTATCAGCAGGCACGAGTCTACCAATCCCACGCGTCGGGTAGGCACGTTCGATATGCTGTATACTGTTTGGTCAAAAGCCGTGTAGGCATTGATGTCTGCCCCGAACCGTACTCCGTTAGATTCCAAGTAAGTTATCAACGACTTGCCAGGGAAGTGCTTCGTTCCGTTGAATGCCATGTGCTCTAAGAAGTGGGCCAATCCACGCTGGTGTTCCTCTTCGAGGATAGATCCCACACGCTGCACGATATAGAATTCCGCCTTCTCTGCAGCACTCTCATTGGGATAGATATAGTAGGTCAGTCCATTGTCCAACCTCCCGTAGCGTACAGCCTTGTCCATAGGCAACGTCTGAGACTGAGAGATAGAGGTAACGATGCAGAGCAGTAGTGCAGTGAGTAGGCGCATAGGTCTTCTGTTTAGTTATCGTGTTCGTTGTCTTGCAATCTTCTCTACTTCTTCTTGTAGATCATCTTCACCGGCTGGTAGCATACGTTGTCGTACTGCTCAAGAACCTTGCCCGTATTGGTCTCAAAGACCCATACACTACCGTTCTTCCCCTCTTGGTTGGGTTCATAGAATGCAACGTATGTTTTCATATGATCGTCGCTTATCTCGAATGAGGTGATGATGGCATCGTCACTTCCTACGGTAAGCAGCTCATCGGCATCTTCGAGGTAATGATTGTCCTTGTTGTAGTACCATCTCATAATCTTGTTGCCATTTGCAAATAACATTGTTTCATAAGTTGCATTGGCTATACAAGGTGTATTTTCGTTTATGAGAGAATAGCTTCTAGATCCGACTTTAGAGAAGCCTTTTCCATTGTCAAGTACTTCGTAGCTTGATACGGTACCCTCAATACGTCTCCAGAAAAAGGTTGAAATAATGGCTTTCTGTAGTTGCAACGGTGCCTGAACAATCGCTATTAACTCAGAACGGGACTGGCTCAATTGCTTGGCTGTTTTGTTGATACACGTAAGTGTCCGCACAGCTTTTAAGCTCTCAAAATACTGTTTATAGTAGGTATCTGTTAATACGGAATCTCTTTGAAGCAGGTATTTTTGGCCACAATAATAGGGTCCATATCCATTGTACAATACTAAAAGGCCATTGATGTCATTATCCCAAGCGATAATGTCACAAGAACTTGCACTTACAGATTTAACAAAAGCGGTCTGCGCATAAGTCGAAGTGAACTGAGTCGATGGTTGAAGCACGGCATTGGATGTTGGTAAGGAGTACATTTTCCCATCAGCAGAAAGCACTGGATATGAGATGCCAAAAGAGTTGTAATAAGGTATCAGCAGTTTCGTTGGCTTGAAAGATTCATATTCACTGCCTACAACTAAGTTCTCCATGACAAAAGTCTTTTCATTAAGAAAGTAGATTGTAGGCTCGTCATCCGTCTTGGTCTCATCACCCTGACATGCTATAATAAGTGAACCTGTAGTCTGTATCATATCTGAGGGGTTGGAAGAGAAAAACTGTTCTCGATTATTCTTTTCCAAGCAATTCTCTTCATAGAACTTTGCACTGTCTCCTTCTGTCATCGGATCTTGCATAAAAGCTATATGTGGGCGATTGTCTGCATCCTTGCTAAGTACGGTTATCCCATATTCATAAGGAGAATTAACATTCAATGTGAAGATGTAGAATGCCTTTCCATCCTCATTCTCAACTATCAGTCTACCATTGAATGTTCCAAGAGTCTTGCCTACGTAGCAAAATGTTTTTTCAGTGGATACAATCTCTTGATTTAGCTCCCATGCATACGAGAGTTGCAATTCGTCATCTGTTTGGGTTACTTTAGGTGTTATTCTAAGTGTGTCGTTCTTGGAGATATTGTATACCTTCTCTAAGTTACTCTCATCGATGGTAATCTCTGAAATAGGATTGATTGCATCCGTACTTTCATCCTTAAAACAGGAGAAAAAAGCGAACAACGCAAATATAAAAAGAATAGATTTATATGCTTTCATATTGAACGGTGTATTATTTTAGTTATTTCCATAGGGATCAGGAAAGTTAAAAGGATAGTCAGGCCAGTCCTTCAGGATTTCCTCTCTGTTAGCTTCGTTGCTGAGGTATTCGTATAAAGGAGCGAGAACGTATTTGATGATAATGGGCTTGTAGGGGTAAAATGATGCATAGGGCACCCTTTCAAGATTCTCGCCACCATAATATGCCACCATATCCTTGTATGTTTCAGCCATATTATCCACATCTTTTATCGTGTGGAATAGTTCTACAAGCTTAATAAACGTATATGGATGCCAGTCTCCAAGGTCTTGATGTGGATTTCCTGGTCTCCATATCTTTTCTCCTTTATAGTTGAGCCATTCGGGAATATCAATCGCATTGTCAAATCTCAGTATACGCACTTGGCTAAGTGTGTCGAGCGTAGGTGTAAAATTTTCATTACCTACCAGTTCTATACATAGCCGATAGGTCTTGTATCCTTTATTATAGCTCCCCTCCAAGCTGTCGCGCAAGATGGTAACGGGGATGTAGCCCGTGATGGAGTCGGGCTCGATAATGGCTTTACCAAGCGTATAGTGAATACCTTCTACCGCATCTGTGGAGTCCTTTCTTACTCGAAATGCCACTTCACGCCTTTCGCTGCTTATGCCGCCCAATATCTGTATGGGCATCTTGAACAGATAGCTGCGGATGGTATCAGAGGTTACACTGAATGAGTATTTCAGTTCGTCCTGCGTAAAATATATGCCATTATGATTGGTGTCATACTTGAGATATTCTGTTTCTTCACAAGACGAGAAACAAGATACGGCCAAAAATGATATAACTATACTATAAAATAAGTTCTTCATAATTCTTTTTCTTTATGTTATATCAATAACGATTCTCTTTTTCTATATCAGGAATAGGAACGACATATTTACTTGCAGTATAGGTTGTGGTTCCATCATAAGAGGTAATAGGCAAATGCAGACGTTTCATATTGAAAAAGAGCTGTCCTTCGCCGATATATTCCTTATACCGTTCTTCATTGATTTGCTGTAATGTTATGGTTTCAAGTGGTTCGAGTCCACGATGCTCACGTACCCTATTATAATAGATCAGTGCAGAATCGATATTCTCATCCAACGATGTCTCAGCCATAATGTAATACATTTCAGGGACTCTTATCATATTGATACCGAGAATAAGATCTGAAGGACGCGAAGCGACATTGTTTTGTAGCTCATAAATATCTGTAAACTTGCTCAAACGGTCAAGTTGTGTACTTCCTTGAGTCGTTGTTGTAAAATAGGAGCTTACTCTGTAGTCATTGCCAGAGTTGTCATAGTTGAAAATGTCTTTATAGTCGGGGCGCAAGTCAAGCGAATAACGGGTTGTTGTCTGCTCCAATTTAGCATTAACTTGTGTGAAGAAATTGGGATGGTATATTCCAAATATACATTCTTTCATTGAAAGAACGCCTGCAAGATCATTTTTCACTTCGGTCTCATTTTTCAGATAAAATTTGCCATCATCAATAACCTCTTTGGCATACTTGGCTGCATTAGTGTTATCACCCATGGTCAAGTACACTCTGGCAAGTGTGGCCTTCACCGCATGTTTGTTGAAATGGATTTGGCGGTCGAGCATGTAGTTGCCCTCACCTTCATATTGCTCTTCGTTACTGAGCAGATTGTCGGCTTCGTGCAGATCGGCAAGGATATGATCATAGTTTTTCTGAAGGCTTTCAAATTCGGGCGTTTTTAACGAAAACTCTGTTGCGTATGGAATACCTTCAGCCTGGGGATTCTGTGTATACTGCTCGGCAAAGAGACGTACGAGGTCAAAGTGCATGAATGCACGCAGGCCGAGTGCCTCGCCACGATAAATAGTGTATGGGAACTCCTTGGCCTCGGCTACAAGCGGGGCATCAAGTACACTGTTTACATTGGAGATGTTCTTGTACATAGTCGTCCATATATTCTCAAACAGCGACTTCACGTTCGTGTTGTCATACTCGAAGTTTCCTAAAGCGGTTATCGCTTCATTACCGTTGCAATACAGGTTATGCGCCATCACCTCTAAGGTCTGGAAATAGAGTTCCTGCCCATACAACGTGTTGGAACGCAATTGTGAATATACACCATACATGGCATCTTCAATGCCTTCGGCTGTCATGAGCAACTCATCACGCTTGGCTTGCCCTTCGGGAGTGATGTTCAGGAAGTCCTCGCAGGCAGTAAGCAGTATGGTGCATACGAAGAGGGTTATTATTGGTCTGAATGTTTTCATTGTCTTGTCTGTAAGGTTTAGAATGTGGCACTGAAGTTCATCTCGAATCCTTGGCTGTAGAGGTAATCGGTACCTCGCTCAATCTTCACTGTCGAGAGTCTCAAGATATCTGTGAAGTTAATACCGGCACGCAGGTTGCGCAATTTAAGACGCTTGCAAAACTTGTCGCTGAACTCATAGCTAAAGTTTAGCGAGCCGAGTGATAGGGTATGCTCTTTCTCCGCGAATCGGGTTGTCTGCTCAGGACGGCTGCTGTCGGCAATGTTTTTGTAGAGTGCCACATCACCGGGCTGCTTCCAACGGTCATCAAACACACGCTTGTCTGCATTGTAATAGGGGTCAGACCCTTCGACTTTGCTGACACGGGTTGTGTTGTATACCCATGCCCCCAAGCGGCAGTTGAACAAGGCATACACGCTGAATCCTTTCCAGAACACATTGGTGCTGATAGAACCGGTATATACAGGTTCTGTATCGCCAATGAGCACACGGTCGGCAGGGTCATACTCGAAAGTCAGCGTACCATCGCGCTTGATGTATATCTCCCTACCTGTGGCTGGGTCGATACCGGCCGATTGCACGAGCTTGAGTGCCGTTACACTCTCGCCCTCGGCATATTGGGGTAGGGGGGTGAGGCTTGAAGAGGCATTCTCCAGGTTCTCCTTGTTGATTTCTTCCAGAGCCTTATTGATTTTGGTTATCTTGTTCTGGTTGGTATAAGCCATTGTTCCCAAGCGCCAGTAGAAGTCGTTGGTGCGGAAGATATAACCATCGAGTTGGAACTCAATACCCCTGTTCTGCATCTCTCCCAGATTGGATTTAGCATTGGTGACACCGGTCGAGGGGGCATACGACTTGTCGAGCAAGAGGTCGGTGGTATTGCGGATATAGGCATCGGCAGTGAAGTTCAGACGGCGGTCAAACATACTGAGGTCGATACCGACATTATAGTTCATTGTACGTTCCCAAGTCAGGTCAACATTGCCGATGGTGACGGGTATGGCACCGATGCCGTTCTTATACTCATAGTCGTTGTAATACTGATACATCGTCATGGCCTGGAACGGACTGAAGCTAACCTTACCCGTATATCCCATGCTGCCACGTACCTTGAACACATCAAAATGCTTCTTTACGCTTTTCATGAATGGCTCGTTCATGATGTTCCATCCGAGACCTCCCGACCAGAAGTGACCGAAACGGTTGTTCTCACCGAATTGTGACGAACCGGTGGTACGCCATGTGGCATCAGCGAAGTAGCGGTTGCGGAACGAAAGGTTTCCGGTGGTGAAGAAGCCCACATCTGCGGTTTCGGCTTGCGTTCCGTATGGCTTGCTGCTTGCAGGGTAGCTGACGGCATTTCCAATGTATGACAGATGGTCATTGAAGAAGCCAATGGCCTGTATGGTCTCATCGCTACTGTTGGCATAATTGATTTCCCAACCGGCAGACAAGCTTACTAATGATTCGTCCTTGAAGAACTTGTTGAAAGTTCCTACTAAGTTACCATTGTAGCTTATGCCCTGCGACATGCCTTTGGTGTATTGTCCTTTCTTGCTCAGGTCTGTCTCGTTTTTATATACTAATGACTTGGGCGATGTGAAGATGTCGCTTGACCCCATATCGCTCGACACATTGAAGTGTCCGGTGACGAGGAACATCTTGCTGATATCCCAACGCAAGTCGGAGCTATTGCTCAATGTCCTGGTTCCACTCTTGGAGAAACTTCCCAATGTGGCGTCATAGAGCGGATTATTGTTGTCCCAGGCAAGGTTCGTATTGACTGTACCGTCCTCATTGTAGATTCTGTCGTAGGGGTTCATCTGCACATACTGGGCAAACGAGCCATAAGGCGTGTTCTTTACACTGACCTCCTGATATGTCGTGCGGTTCGACAATGTTAGCGAACCTACATAATAGTCTAATTTGAAACCTAAATTGTAGCGTTTGCGGTAGTCATCCTTCATCACTCCTTTGGTGTCACCGAAGCGTCCGGTCAGTTCATAGCGCAGGTTGGCTGCACCGCCATATACACGCAGCGAATGTTCGTGCGAGAACGCCGTGCGTGCAGGCTGCGACAGCCAGTCACTGTTCAGGCCACGTGCAATGAGCTGGTATCGCTGGTTGTATAGCTCATCATATTCATATTGCAGTGGAAGCCCTGTTGTCGGACTGATAGCTCCCTTGGCATCGTAGAGTCCGGCCAGGCGCTCATATTCGAGTTTCTCACGGGCATTGAGTACATTGTAGTCGCTTAGTATGGGGAACTGTAGGTTGCCTGTAAAGTTGTATTGTACACGTACCGTACCTTCATGAATGGGTTTACGGGTGATGACGATGACACCGTTCGCTGCCTTCGAGCCATACAGTGCGGTAGCCGAGGCATCTTTCAGTACGGTAATCTTCTCCACTTCATTGATGTCGAGGTCGTAGAGATCCTGCATGGAGATTTCCGTACCATCGAGGATGATGGTCGGCTGGTTCACCTGCTGCCCACTGTTTGAGAATGAGCTCATACCGCGCAACACCAATTCAGGCGTATGGTTGGGGTTAGAGCCTTGGCTGGTATTCTGTACCATTGCCATACCAGGGGTAAGGGCCGAAATTGCACTGATGAGATTGGTTCCCGACACCTGGCGCAACTCTATGCCCGACATTTCGGTGACGGCACCGGTAAATGTCTCCTTGTTCTTGGTGACGAAACCTGTAACGACTACATCGCTAAGCGTGTTGTCATCTTCAGCCAACTCTATCAGCAGTCCCTCCAACTTACGTGATTTGGAACTGAACCTTTGCTCTTTGTAGCCCATGAAGGAGATTTGTACCTCAAAGTCACTGATCGTGCTTTCAATGTTCAGATGGAAAGCTCCATTGATGTCTGTTGAGGTTCCGACAGCAATCTGGCTGTCTTTCCAGATAGCTACATTGACACCAATCAGAGGCTCTTTGGTCTTCTTGTCGATCACGATGCCCGACACTACCGTGTCGCTGTCCCCTGTCCCATTAGCGAGAGCCGGGGTTGTGAGCAGCAACATCAGCAATAGGCTGCATAATTTGCCGACAAAGGTTGTTGTACGATTCGTTTTATTCATTTATGTTTCATTAAGTTCCTATAATACACAATACATCATATTACAAATTGGTTGCAAAAATAATAAAAAAAGTGCTCCCTACAAATTGTGTGGGAGCACTTTAGTGTAATTGAGCTTGTTTTGTCTTAATATTACTAACGTACGATGACTTTTCTTGTTGTTCCGTCGCTATATTTTACGATGTTCAGGCCCCTTTGCATACCGTCGGTCGGTGTTCCGTTGATGCTGTATATGCCTACGACCGTCTGCCCGGACGATTCGGGCGTGATGGCGGTATCTACGTGTGAGGGTGGCATGATGCCTATCACCATGGATTGGTTGTTGCAATAGTCGTTTTCGCCCGTGAGCAGGTCGATGTCGTAGTAGTCGTTGTCCGCACCGCGCCAGCCCCAGTTGATGTGTACCTTGCCCTCAGTATCATAGCCATCAAGGACAAAGGCGTGGCCGCCGGATGTGGGGCTGTTGCCGGCATAGAAGATGGGGCGACCGTTCGACAGCTCGTTGAAGATGAGTGCCATCCACTCCTCCTTGTCGTAGTCGCTGCGTGAGAGGTAGCGGATCTCGTCCTCCGCATAGCGGAAGTTCTCCACCAGGTCGCGGGGGATATTGCCATAGGCAAAGGCCGAACTGCCGCTGAGCTGATAGATGGTGCCTACGGATACTCCTGTATGGAAGAGTAGGGTGGCCACAGCATCGGCCTCCTCGTCGGTGTAGGACTTATAGCTGCCGAAGCGGACATAGCTGTCTCTCATCAGCTCCCAGTGGTATTGCGTGTTCTCAAAATCTGCCGAGATGACCTCTGACAAGCCGAATGGTTGGTACGACTTGCTGCCCTTGCCCGTCTCCGGGTAGTTGTAGTACTTCATGATCTGTCCCAAGGCGAGTGCCACGCAGCCAACGGGGCAGTTCTCCAATTCGCCGTCAGCGTTCGTCCGTTGTGGGCAGTGCTGGTTGTATGGCGTATTCTGTCCCCAGGTTGTTTTCAGCAGTGGCTGTACGCTGGGCTTGAACTCTGCTCCAGGTGCTATAAGTTGTGCTGATGCTGTTGCCAGTAGCAGCAGTGTGGCAGTGAATAGGGCTACGATTCTTTTCATCATAACAAAGTTAGTCAGAAATCCCCAAATAGAGGGGGATAAGTCGCCTTCTATTTGGGGATTAGATGATTCCTTTACTTACTTGCGGATAACCTTGATGGCCTTGCCGGCAGCAGTCTTCACGATGTAAAGACCCTTCGGCATGTCGGCAACGCTTGCATTGCGCTTGATGAGCTTGCCATCTACGGCGTAGATGTCGCCTGTCAGCTCAACGCTGGCTTCCATGCTGTCGATGCCTGTAGCAGCGGCAGTTACGGCAACGGCAACAGTCTTGAAGATGTTGGCACCGGTGAACTTGGGGAATGCGGCAGTGCTCATGGTGCAGTATACCTTCTGTGCCTGCTCCTTGATGAAGGTGAACTTGCCGGCCTCCTCGGTGTAGTCAACACCGGCAACGAGTGTGTCGCCAGCCTCTGTGAGCCATGTGTAAACAGTAGCTTGTGCCTCTGCGGCAAGACCCACGAGGTTGTTCTGGGCAGAGAGGTCGATTGTCTCCTTGATGTCCTCGATTACCATATCCTGCTGGGGAGCGTAGGTCAAGGTCTTAACCTTAGCCGTTGCGGGGATGGTAGCCAAAGTGAATTTGTTCTTGGAGATGTTTGCAGAACTAATCTCTACATCGGGGAACTTAACTTCGGTCAGGTTGTTGCCCATGGCGAAGAGTGAACCTCCTTCAAGACCGGTCGCCTCGCTCAGGTCGAGTGTCTCGAGCTGGTTGTTGTTGACATTGATGCGTGCCTTTGGTGTAGTCATTGCACCCGCTGTGAATGAGGTGAGACCGCAATTCATAGCAAAGAGTTGATTCAAGGCAGACATATCCGATACGTCAAGTGTGCCGAGGTCGTTGTCTGAAACAGTAAGTTTGATAAGTGAGGTTAAGTTGCTTACATCCAAACTTTTCAAGTTATTCTTCTGAAGATTAAGCTCTGTGGTAAGTGATGAGGGGAGTTTTACTTCGGTCAGGCTGTTGTTGTTCAAGTAAAGTGTTTCGAGCTTGCTGAGCATGCTTACATCTACCGATGTCAACTTGTTGCCGTTGGCGTAAAGCTCGGTCAGCTCTGTAGCCTTGCTTACATCCAGTTTGGTGATGCCAGGGCCGTCTATTCTTGATACACAGTCAAAGTAGCAAAGGTCGCCAAGAGCATAAATCTTGATTTCACCGAGACCTACAGGAGTACCTGTAACAGGAGTCTGGTTCCAACCGTCGAATGCTTCAGTGAGCGTGTCTGCTACAACGATTTCACCGTTACCCCAGTCGATGCTGATTACGGTACCTGCTACTGCGCTGGCAAACTCGAATGTGCGCTCAGTGCCCTCTACAACCTCTGCGGTGAGGGTGATGACGGGCTCGGGCTTGCGTGTGAGTGTTACATTCTGATACCACGCACCAGCAGCCTCAGAGTTGTCATTGTAGTTGAGAACCTTGATGAAGAAACTTGGTATAGAGATTGTTCCATCCTCATTTCCTGTTATAGCAATCGGGTTGGCACTGGCGTTCGCATCGTATATCTTGTAATATGTCTCGCCACCAACAATAGCGCCGCACATGCCACCTGTGGCCATGTCTGCACTCCAACCATCTTCAGCGATTGTGAGTTTGATGGGGGTTGAGCCGATATTCTTGTTCATGAAGGTGCTGATGTAGTAGTAGCTGTCCATGCCATACTGTGAACCGTCGAAGTATGCGATGTTTACATCGAATGTCTCGGGGAACTCAACATCATCGCCTTGGTAGTATTTGTCAAGCTGTCCGGTTGTAAGGGTATAGTCACCTATCCATGCAAACTTGGGAGCTTCGGCCTTTGTTGCGCTAACGCCTGACAAGAGGGCCAAAGGTGTGTATGAATTGCCATAATACAACTTGTGCGATACCGAGAAGTCGCCAAATGACAGCGAGCCGTCGTCATTGATTCTGATATTGAGCGTTGTGGGTTGACCGTTGGCATCGGTGAGTACATGGTATGCATAATCTGTATTTTCTCCGTCCTTAACTTCGCCAATGAATTGGAGGTAACAGTAAGCATTGCTCAAATCTATTGTTGCAGACTTGCCATCCTCGCTGGGAGTCAAGCTCATTACGGTATTCTCATAGCCGAGGAACTTCTTGATGCTGTATGTGCCCTGCACGTTCTCTATCACCATTTCGAAGCTCTTGGGGAAGTCGATACCATCTCCGAGCTCCAGATCTTCCAGATCATATACGTTGACATTGTATACACCTGCCCAGTCGTAAGCATTGGGGTCTTCGCGCTCAATCCAGCCACCCCAGAGTTGCTGTACCATGGGGGCTACAGGGGTTTCAACACCCTCTTTCATCTCTGTGCTGTCCTGACGGATAACGATACGGTCATTCTGCCACATCATTGTCTTTGTGCTATAAGCGAAAGAGAACTTGCCGCTCTTTACGAACACATTGTCGGGAGCGTCCGATGTTGCCGGTATACCGAAACGGATGCTCTTCTCCTTGTCAATGTACAGGTTCTCAAAAGGAATATCCAGATTTACTCCATCGAATGTACCGGGCAATGTGAATTCCTCTACACCATCCATTACAAATGTGGCATTCCACTTGGTGTTAGTGTCATCTTGTGCAGCAAGAATCATCTTGAACGTGGTAAAGCATGTGGAGTCGTTTCTTGTGTAGTACGGAGTATAGGTCCACTCACCTGCAATTTCGGGGATTACAACTTCTTCAGCCTCAATCAAGGTCATCTTGATGTTCGATACCTTTACCATAATCTCTGCAGATTCTGCTTTATGGTCAACAGTTACTGCCGTGAAATCAGGGTAAGTGAGTACTTTTGTAGCTGCATCATAAGTGAAATTGATGCTGCTGTATGTATCTCGATATGATCCAGCCGCTGTTCCATAAGGATACTTACCATCAGCATCCGCCATGTTCAACGGACTCCACAACTGAGGAGTGTTGGGATTGAGGAGCAACAAGGTCTGGGTGGCGGCATCAAAACTATTGATACTCAATGTAGCAGTAGAACCTGCAAAGCCTGTCATCTTTGCGGGATTGCCATTGTCACCTTTAGTGATGACAACCTCGCAAGAACTGCTGAAAAGATTGGCATAGTCTTGATTCTTTACATCAATGTCTGCAGTAAACTGCCATTTACCGTAGAACTCTGTTACTGAAGCCACCTGTGCCGTAGCAGGCATTGCCAAGAACAGCATCAGGGCAGCAAACAAAGTAGAAAAGTAGTTTTTCTTCATACCTTAAATGTTTAATGTTAATAATATTAGTTAATGTTCTTTTTCACCTATCAAAGGTGCAAATGTAGGTAAAAAATCTGAAATATAAACTTTTCGTGGGAAAAAATGTAAAAAAATCTCCCGATGTCGTGCATTAAACAGTTGTCCCGAATTTGGCTGACCGGCTGACCACATTGGTTTATGTTGCAGAGTAGCAGTGAGATAATAAGGCCAGCTGGGGTGACCGTAGTTGACCTCTGATGTCAGTGGAGCAAGGACACTGTGCGTCGTGTTTTTTCGGGATGGCATCATAATGGGGAGATCAGTGCTCTTGCCAATATCTATATTCTTAGAATCTGTTTGGATTTTATTTCAAGTTTAGTTGAGAGGTATTTTTGAGCAGATTTGCACTGTTTGGTCGCAGCAAATAGTGGTCTATTTGCAAGAACAAAGAGTGTAAAGATGGTAAAAAGAACCTCAAATAAACTGAAA
>JAFQLT010000125.1 GCA_017396545.1 Bacteroidaceae bacterium
GCAGGCGGTTGCGCTCAACCAAATCAACGGTCTTGCCCGTCAGCTTGCGCAGTGCCGTGGCTATGCGCGATATGGTGAACAATGATATGGAGTCGCTGTCGGTGTACTCTACCAATAGATCGATGTCGCTATTGGCGGTTTCCTCACCACGTGAATAGGAACCGAACAACCATGCCTTGCTGACCGGTTGGCCTGCAAGATATCTCTGTATCTGAGGTATCATCTGTTGTATGCTGCGATTCATCATACACCTCTTTTTTTGTTGTTGCTGCTGCGAAGATACAAACTATTTTACAATAAAACAATGTAGACCTGACTTTTTCTTAAAGTCAGGTAACGATGACGTAAACGTTAACGATAACCAGGCTCCGCGATGTGTGTTTTTCAACGATGACGATAACGTTAACGATAACCTTGGCTCCGCGATGTGTGTTTTTCAACGATGACGTAAACGTTAACGATAACTTCCATTGACTGTAGCGTCGGCCTACGGTTCGGATGGGTAAACGTTGCGAAGCCCAGTCAACGCTTGTGCAAACGAGCGAAATGCAAGCAAGCTTGCGATTTCTCAGCGAGAGCAGCCAAGTGTCTATGACGAAGTCATTAACGTCATCGTTAACGTTTTCGTTAGAAAAAATAAAGGCAACTTTATTTTTCCTTCTGTAGCATATCAAATTCAGAATAAACGGGGATACCGATTCCGTACCTTTGCATCAGAAATAAAGAGGGTTGTACCTATTTATTTCTGATATAACGATAACGTTAACGCTAACGTTGACAGCCATCCGGAGGGTTAGCATCGCGTAGCTTAGTTATCGTTATCGTCATCGTTAACGTTGAGAAAAGTAATGTCAACCCTCCCGAGGTGACCGGTAGCGGGATGTGGTTGTATGTTGAACCCCTGTCGGGCATGTACACCCATGCGCGGCATACAAGACAAATTGAAAATTGAAAATGGAGAATTGAAAATTGGGCTTCGCGATGTGTACCCTACCGGATGGCTATAATTTTCAACTTTCAATTTTCAATTTTCAACTCAAAAAAGGATTATGGCAGTAAACTATGCAGTGATGAAGACTCGGAATCCGAAGAATCCCGACGTCGATTACTTCCACGGCCGTGCGGTGAAGACCAGCGACTATGACTTTGAGGACTTGGCGGGCGACGTGCAGATGTCCACCACCATTACCGAAGCCGACGTGCTGGGCGTGCTCCGCGCCATGAAGGGCTACATCGTGAAGGCCCTGCTGGCAGGTCGCGTAGTAGTGCTCAACGACATTGGTCGTTTCCAGATTGCGCTCAAGGGCAAGTGTTATTCTGCTGAGTCGTTGCAGGACAAGGAGTTCTCACCCTCAAGCATGATCAAGGGACACCGTATCGTGTTCCGCCCTGAAGCCAAGCTCAAGAGCGCTATCGCAAGTGCACTCACGCTGAAGCGTGTGTCGAGCGAGGCGATGGCTTAATCAGCGCAGAGCGCTGATTAAGCAACGATAACGATAACGTTGACGTTAACTTTAGCTCCGCGATGTGTACCCATCCGGCAGGTGGTTATCGTTTTCGTCAACGTTAACGTTAAAAAGATGAATGTGTAACTTTAATTTTTTTTTTAGAACAATGAAGACCGAAAACACTAACAAGTTCAGTTGGAGCCTTCTTCTCAAGGTGCTCGTTGCCGTGCTCACCGCCCTTGCTGGGGCACTGGGTCTGAGCGCCTGCGGAAGATGGTAGCGATGGGGTCGGCAGGGCGCACTGCGCCCGCTGGCCCCTTGATTCTTAGCACAAATCAAATTTCTATTCGCCAATTAATTATAACCACAGATTACACGGATTGCACGGATTATTAATCATGTACTTCGACATAGTCAGAACAGGAGAATCCGAGGAAATAGCGAAACACTTGGTTTATCCGAGTAATCTGCGTAATCCGTGGTTTAACCAATAAAACAACACAATCAAAGTATGCAACATTTCACCATTCAAGAATTGTCCGCCAGCGCCACCGCCGAGCGCCTGGCCATAGATAATACACCGCCCCGTGCGGCACAGCGGATGCTCACCATCCTTGTAGAGCAGTTGCTCGACCCCATACGCCGCCGCTACGGCGCCCCCATCATCATCACCTCGGGCTACCGTTGCCCCGCACTCAACACCGCTGTCGGTGGAGTCGCTAACAGCCACCACATCGTGGGGTGTGCGGCGGATATAGTAGGTGGCCTCCCCCCTCCCACTGGAGGGGGTGACTTGCCCCCAAACCGTTATCTTTATGAAATCATCGTCCAGACGCAGCGCGAAGGCGCCATCCACTTCACCCAACTCATCGCCGAGAAGGATTACCGATGGCTACATATCTCCTATGTGCCGGGGATGCTGCGGAACCAGGTGATTGATGTAAACATCAAAGATGACAAAGATATTGAATCTCCAATACAGGGAAAAGAGTATCAAGACAGTGGATAGAATAGGTCATTCCCCTAATGGGAATTAGATTTCTTCAATCGCGCTTTTATAAGAACCGGGTTGCTATCTTCGGTGATGTTATAACGCTTCATCAGTTCATAGCCTTTGGGGTGGTCATATTTCTCCCATGCATTAACCAACCAGTCTGACACCTTGGCCGTGACATAGAGCCATTCCTCGTCTTTCGCCTCATCATAATAGTAGCCGTCAAAAGGGATAGAAGACATATCGAAGTAACCCAAGTCATTGTATGGAGGCTCGTCACCATAGAGGCATCGTTCGGACTTGTTGTAGAAATAGTATTTATGCTTTACCGGCCAACTAAACGATGCCTTAATAATCAGCCATTCTTTGGTATCCAACACGATATCCGGCCAAAGTTCATCAGGCTCAATGCTTCCCGGTTTTATAGGTCTTGGACGTCGCATAGACTCATCAAGATACCATGTGTAAGCAGCTTTATAGGTTCTCCCTCTGACCTCGTAAATCGTATCAGAGCATCCCCACATCAGCAGATGGTCACGATAATGGTTCGTGGGATTCTCTCGGCTATTGGTGTAGATCATACGGTCCGGTTGGTTGGGAATCTCAAAAACGAGCCTTCCGTTCTTGTCAAAGCACAAGACTGCGGAGCCTTCGCCCATTTTTGCAGGATGTCCTGAGAAATAGTAGTACCCATTGTTGAATGACATCTGACGATTCTCACTAGCCTTCTCAGGATAGGGGTGCTGTAGCTGCATACTTCCACGATAGCTGCCATCGGGGTTATAATACTTCAATCGCAAACCGCGTTTGGTGGCAACGGGAGTGTATACAACAGCACTATTCCTCACATTGTCCCAAAGGCAAAAAGATTCGTTGATAGACGAATAGGCTGTAGCTCGCATATATTCATCGCCCCCTTGCCCTATCTCTCCTATTTCACCTATAAGATTCCCATCATGATCGTAATACCTAAATTCTTTAACTAAATCATCAATAATCATTCTATCCGAAGTGATTTGTGACACTATACCCATGAACGGATAATCGGGCGACAGTTCTATAATGGCGATGGAGTCCACCAAGTCAGACATCTTGAATCGCTTGTCCGTATAATTGGACAAGTTCAGTTCCACAACATCGTTTTCTGATACAGAAGAAGGTTTGTTGACACAAGCGACACTCAACAACAAGAGTGGGATAGGAAAAAGATATTTATGTCTCATAAACTACTTTAATATGTTTGTTGGCAACTATTATAGAGAGAAAAAACAGTTCCCCCTATAATAGTTAGATGCTATACACAATATACATCTCTCGCACAATTGTCTATAGGACTTTTCATGCAGTATCCACTATGAGCCACCTCTGCACTGGATGCCCATATCATCGCCACTTTGGTTGTTACAGGAGTCCCATCATCTTTAGTCCATCTGTGGTAACAAGTGTACATCGCACCAGAGCCACTATCTGGATGATCGCCTCCAACAATGTTTTTCATCTCACTCTCGCTAAGCACATCGTATGCCTTAGCCAACGTAATTTTACTTAGTTTTTTCATTGTGTAAATGTTTTTTAGTTTGTGCTACAGATTTTCAGTTCCGATGACATTGCCCTGTAACTTAGCAAGCATCATTTGTAAATCTTCAATAGGCTATCGCTATGATGGGATTATCATCCTCCGCAACACTCTGCTGTAGTTTCCTCAACTGAGGCGACAACTCCTCTGTATCCATCTCCAACAGCTCGCCAGGTTGCACTACGGTGTAAAACTCACCAGCTTGGTTCATGCCCATTATACGGAACGGAGGGCCATGCAATATATCATCCTCAAAGGAGACTCCACGCATCATGCGGGTGCTCCTTTTCTTCTTGTCATAATATCCGCAAAAGAAGCGTTTGTTTTCACTCTCTATGTCGTAGATGTTCTGTCCACAGGTGAAATAAACCAAATCATCGTTCTCCAAAGTGTACAGCACACAGAGACGGTTATCATCAGCCCCCTCGGTACGTTTAGCGTAAGGCCACAGATATTCTCCCATATTGAATGTGAGATAAGGCTCCTTTTTGCCATCCTGCAGCGTGTAGATGGTATCGACGAAGGTCTCTTTCAAATAGATGTTGCCATTGCGCGTGTAGGTACGCGGGGCATCACCGGCCATAAAGACACAATGAGGCGAATCGAAGTATTCGTAATGAAAGTAAACCGTATAGGAACCGAATATAGAATCCCTTGCAAGAGTAAGCGTTGTTCTAGACTTCTCCGTGCCCTCCATTCTGCGCACCGGCAGAGAATAGGACTGGAGGAGATTACCTCCCTTGTCAAAAGTCACAATACGTGGCACTTGCTTCGCCCATTCGGTATAGACAATTATTGTATCCTGGGAGAAAGACATGCTATTTCCGCACCAACCGATGACTTGGAGAGAATCATAGAGGAGCGATAGTTTTCTGCGGTGCTTCCCATCAAAGCCATATACCTGCAGCGACTGGTCCCAATTGTTGCAATAAACCTCCTCGGCCATTTCATCGACCCAATAGTTGACACGCCTACTATAGCTTGCATATCCCCACGGATCATTGCTGACATAACCTATGTCATGTAGATATTTCCCTGTATATCGATCATAAACTCTGATTGCAGGCTTGGTGGGTGAATGGTGACTTATGATGATATACTTCTCGGTTACATGCACCCTATTGTACGGGGTCAGCAGACAACTATCATTGGTCTCCAAGGGTACGTAAACTATATTATCGGCTATTTCCGATAGCCGGATAGGGGAAAGATTATGCATGGCACCGACGATATCGATATCACCAGACGTTTCTGAGGAGATATTGCTACAGCTACAAAAAAACGTCAGCCAGAATCCCCAACAAAGATATTTCTTCAGACAATTCATAGGTAACTTCTTTATGTAAAGTTTACTACTGCATATATATACAGTAGCAAACTTCTTCACTCACTGCCAAACAGCTGGATGCTCACAGTAACAATCAGATTCTAATCCCAAATCCTGAAAAAAGCACTTGCTGACAGATATTATCCAATAGCTTCATCATCGGAAATTATTTCTTTAACCTAACCATTACCAATACGGGATTGATATCATCTTTCTCGCTGAGTTCCTTGCGCATGGATATACTGCGCGGGTCATCGGTCTCTTCCAATAAATCCAGCAATCGGTCTCCCGGGCTAAATGTGTGATAAAGCCACTCTTCATCTTTTTTTTCATCGTAATAATACCCATCAAAAAAGCACATTGCATTCCCAAAGGTATAATGGCCTAAGTCATTATTGGGGGCACTATCTCCATACCATTTACCTTCTTCCTTGTTGTAGTAATAATAATGAAACGAAGGGATAATGTATCCGTGAACAATCAACCATTTCTTTGTATCGAGGATTAGATGTGGAGAAAACTCATTATCCTGCACTGTACCTACCCCCATATTCTTGAAGTCCCTTTCTTCCAGCTTACGCCGCATATCTTGGGGGATATCCCATCGGTATACAGGAGTACATTCCTTACCACGCACTTCGTAGATGGTGTCGTTGAATCCCCAAAGCAACAGATGATCGCGATAATAATTGGTAGGCATCTCGACGCCACGCGAAAAACAGGTGCGGTTCGCATCGTAAGAATATTCACGAACAAGATTCCCTTTGTTGTCAAAACATAGAACTGCATCTTCCGTGTTTAGTGTACTGGGATATGCCAATAAATAGAAATATTCCTCAGAAAAGAATATATGCGGCAACTCTTTGCCCTGATAAGGAGTGTTGAGGCGAATAGAACCATAGTATTCCCCCTGGTGGTCATAATACCTCAACCTCAACCCTCGCTTTGTCGGGATGTCGGAGTAGACGGCATAGAGGTTACGACAGTTGTCATAGAAACATTTGATAGAGCCACTAAAACTAAAGGATGTGTTTTGGGGATATTCATCGGCACCTTGACCAACCTTGCCAATTTCTCCCAACATCTTACCTTGACGGTCAAAATATTTGAATGACTTATACCGGTCGTATACTATCATTCTGTCTGAGGTAATCTGCTCCACCTTGCCACTAAACGGATAGTCAGGGGAGAGCTCTATGAATACGATGGAATCGGCAAAATCGGACAGGTTGAATGACTTCTCGACAAACTCCGCAGGATTGATTGCCAATAAGGGCTTATCTGCAACTGTTCCTTTTGAGTTATTGCCCTTACATGACAGCAGGAGCACCGCTATCGTGATAGCATAAATGATGTTCTTATACATGGTTCCTTGGTGTTTTGTTATTTAGAGCCTTATTCGGTTGTACATATAACTTTATCTATACAATCCTTACTCCTTCCTTCCATACAACAATATCCGCTTTTAGCCACCCTCTCACTGCTCGCACATAATCTGGTATAAAACAGTTCATTTTCAGAACCTTCATAACACGTGTAATAAATCAGACCTATACATTTGTCTATATCCGACCCACTACCGGAGTCTGAACCTCCAATAACTCTCTTCATCTCATTCTCACTCAATACATCATACTGTCTTGACTTTTGAATGTTAAGAATCAATGATTCACAGACTTCGTTGGGAATGCATTCGATGTATTGCTTATAGGTAAGATACTCTACTCCCCAACAATACCCGGCCAATCCTGTGGCCAATCCTATAGAAAGATTATCGGGGATATCTTTCAAAGCTTTATCCAAGAGGTCGTCTGCTGTGAGCGATAGGGGTAAGAATCGGGGATTCCTCGCAACAGTATACAGAATGATGGCGCTTCCTAATTGTCCGTACAGCAATCCTTTGTTGCGACTGCGATAGGAGGCCAAGATATATCGGTGAAGCAAATTTTCGTAAGAAGAGAATTTGCGTTCGGTAATACCATTCTGTCTTTCATTCTGTGGCATAGTCTTGTCGTTTTTGCATTGCGAATATACAGAATTTAGAAATATAAAGCGGCAATGCAATTACGGCAATAAATACGGCATTATGAAAAACTACGTCTCGGATATTGATCTACAACGATTTAGGCCGCCCTCTTTTACCACTATGCCCCAAGAGTATGGCAGCATAGGTTTCGGGTAGTTTTTGCTGCAGACGGGTTTTGTCTTTACTGAGCGAGCGCACGGTGGTATGCAGGCAGTAAGCTATAGTAGCAGTGGGAACATCCAAATAGCGACACAAGCAATGGATGATGTGCTTGTCGCTCAAACGAACATGGTTGCATAGTTCACGAATAATGGGCGAGAAATGGAGAAACAAACTTTCGCGTAGCTCCTCAGAACGGGTGTAGTAATGCAACTGTACAATCTCGGATGCTTTAATCTGCAAACTGAATAGCTCATCGTATAAAGCAGTAGCCTTGAAACTATCGGCACAAGCCTGCAGTATGTCTGAGAAGGAGGTATCGGGTGGCAATTGCAAGGAGGGCAACTGCATGGTAGATTCCAATAATTGTGGCGTCAGATAAGGGTGGCACACAGTAGACAAGAAGGGATAGTGCGTGGAAAGAAGACGTACGGTATATGAATATCGACGCTTTTGACGTTTGAAAAACCATGCAAATAAAGTCATCAGCACGATAGCAACGAAAAGAAGAAGGGCGATATTGCGATAACGTAAAAGTGCTTGCTTCTTTTGTCTCTCTTCAACATCGGCAAGTGCCTGTTCGACTTGAAAAGATGAAAGTACGGTATACATTCTGTCGTTGGCTTCATCCTTTTCTATTGATTTGTTTATTTGAACTTCTAATTTCTGATAATGCTTTACGGAGTCTGCCATATTTCGATAACGGAACACATTGGCCAGCCCATTGTATATTGCAGCGTAGGAATGGGGCTCGTATGGACATTCCAATCCCTTGCGGTAATAATGAAGGGCTGAATCCAACTCTTCACGAGCAACAAGGACATCTCCTTTGGTTGCATACACTCCTGCAAACAATTCTTCGGGAGTAAAAAGATGGAGACACTGGTTAATGTAGTAATACGCAGCGAAATATTTTCCTTCCAGATAAGAAGTGGCAGCCAATTGATGCAGGGCCATGAGGCGATAAGGTCGTGCAGGTTCACTTTCATCATAAGCGACAGAATTAAATCCCGAATTTGCCATGTCATAATTGTCCAAAGCCAAATAGACCATTCCTACATTATAAGCAAATGTATATTGATTGCTTCCCGAAAAAGAAAGATGCTTACGCGCTTCCCAAAATTCCTCTAATGCTTTCTCGTACATACCTTTTTTGTAGAAAAGCGCAGCCAAGTTCTCAGAGGATAGTCCATAATAGCGATTGTATTTGTCGGGAAAGAGGCTTTTGGCGCGTAGAAATGCGGTAGCTGCAAGTTCATCATCACCTTTAGAAACACATACACATCCCCAACAATAATAGGCGAGAGCCGACTGCAATGCCGAATCATCACCATAATAATCTACAGCAATACGAATTAGCGAATCGGAAGTAAATGTATGGAAACATTGAATCTCAGCCATGGTACGCACCAGAGCATAGCGTGCCACTATGCCTTGACATAACCTTTCTGGCCGCTCAATGCTATGCAACACCTGCAATGCACTATCAGGAGCTCGCTCAATCATCTGCTCTGCAGAATCCAATATCGCCCTTATACCGTTATGGCCACGACATCCCCCTAAAGACATAAGCAGCATAACCCAAACAAGTACTACTATAGATTTTATTCTACCAAATCTCATAGAAACGAGTATTAGCACCACTAATTTGTGACAAAGTTAACATATTATTTACTCTTCGCAAATCTTTTATTCAACTTCAAGTTTTTTTCTTAACTTCGCATCATGAGACGATTTGCAGTATTCAACCCCGAACACGACCTTGCCCTGTCCAACGGCGACAAGCACTTCATCGCCCCCCGCAACATCCGCGAGATGGGCCATGACCTCGCCCCGCTCATGGAGTTCATCGAGGGGGACGATATCCTCGTGTGGGGTTGGGACCATGCCATCAAGGAGCAGTTGTTGCGACGTGGAGTGGCCGCCGACAGGCTCCCCACCGATGCCGCACTCACGGCACTGCGCGAATGTTCGGGACGTACCACGGCCCATAGGCTGCTCAAGGCCTTCCGCTCTACCCACCCCGACGGGCCCTATGCCGGTGAGAGCATCCTCATCCACGACACCCCAGAAATACCCTCCTATACAACCCGACACGGCCACATCCTGCTCAAAAATCCCTACTCCAGCAGCGGCAAGGGGCTGAGGCATCTTTGCCTAAACGTTAACGATGACGACAACAGCCATCCGATAGGCAATTCACAATCCAGAATTCAGAATTCAGAATCAAGTTTGTCATCGCCTTCGTCAAGCAAAGTGACCTCCTGGGCCAATGCCCTCATCCGCCGCCACGGTTACCTCACCGCCGAGCCCTATTACAATAAAGTGCAGGACTTTGCCATGGAGTTCAGCATCCGCGACAGACAGTGCCGTTTCATCGGCTACTCCCTCTTCAACACCAATCCCCACGGACGATATGAGAGCAACCTGCTCATGGAGAACGAGAAGATTGAAGCCCTGCTTGCCCAATACATCCCCCACGCTGCCCTGCACGAGGTACGCGACTGGGTCATCAGCCACTACGCCCACATCATACCTGCCGAGTGGGACACCACAAGGCACCCGCTTTACTTTGGCATCGATATGATGGTAATAAAGACAACAGGCAAAGTTGCGATTGAGCGAGAGCAAAGACTGCTTGCAGGCTCTGCCGAGCGGAGCAACTTCAACGAAGTTAACAGACAACAGACATTAACGGTGAGAGGTCAGAGGTTAGAGACGAGCGGCAATTCTCAATTTTCAATTCTCAATTCTCAATTCTCAATTTATCCCTGCGTCGAGATCAACCTCCGCCTCAACATGGGCATCATCGCCCATGAGGTGCGCCGCACGCTCCTCGCCCCAGGCACAGAGGGGACCTTCCACGTCACCACCTTCCCTACAGGAGAAGCAGCGTTGCAGTTCCAGAGCGAGCACACGAAGCAATACCCCGCCCGCTACCAAGAAGGAAGAATCACCTCGGGCTATCACCCCCTGACACCGGTACTCTCCGACACGCACCACCATGCCTACATTCTGTGCGGTCATGGCATCGCCAAAGAACAGCCTTACGAAAAAACGTAGGGAAAGAACTTGCATCTTTAAACGCCTTGTGTTACCTTTGTGTCCATGATAGACCAAGCGACAATAGACCGCATCATGGATGCCGCCCAGATCGTGGATGTGGTATCCGAATTTGTCACCCTGCGCCGGCGGGGTGTCAACTATGTAGGTCTTTGCCCCTTCCACAATGAGAAGACACCCTCGTTCAGCGTTTCACCGTCGAAGGGAGTATGCAAATGCTTCAGTTGCGGCAAGGGGGGCAACGTGGTGCACTTCATCATGGAGCACGAGCAGCTCAACTACTACGAGGCCCTGAAGTGGCTGGCTAAGAAATATGGCATCGAGGTCAAAGAACGCGAACTCAGCGATGAGGAGAAGCAGGCACAGAGCATACGCGAAAGCCTGTTTTTAATCAACGACTTTGCCAACAGCTACTTCCAAGACATTCTGCACAACCATCCCGACGGACAAGCCATCGGCATGAGCTACTTCCGCCAACGCGGTTTCCGCGACGACATCATCCGCAAGTTCCAACTCGGTTTCAGCACCGAAAGCCGCGATGCACTATACCAGGAAGCAAAGAAAAAAGGTTTCAATACGGATTATTTGGTAAAGACCGGACTTTGCTACACCCGCGACGACGGGCAGTTGCGCGACCGCTTTTGGGGACGTGTGATGTTTCCCGTACATACACTCTCCGGCAAGGTTGTAGCATTCGGAGGACGTGTACTGAAAACCGACGGCAAGGTGGCCAAGTATGTCAACTCGCCGGAATCAGAGATTTACCATAAGAGCCGCGAGCTCTACGGCATATACTTTGCCAAGCAGGCCATCGTAAAGCAAGACAAGTGCTTCCTCGTCGAGGGTTACACCGATGTCATCTCCATGCACCAAGCAGGTGTAGAGAACGTAGTAGCCTCATCGGGCACCTCACTCACCTCAGGGCAAATACGCATGATACACCGTTTCACCAACAACATCACCGTGCTTTATGATGGTGATATGGCAGGTATCAAGGCTTCGATACGCGGTATCGACATGCTGCTCGAAGAGGGTATGAACATCAAGGTGATGCTGCTGCCCGACGGTGACGACCCCGACAGCTTTGCCCGCAAGCACAACGCTACGGAGTTTCAGGAATACATCACCGCTCACGAGGTAAACTTCATCCGCTTCAAGACCAATCTTCTGATGGCCGATGCCGGCGATGACCCCTACAAGCGTGCTACGCTCATCACAGACATCGTGAAGAGCATCTCCGTCATCCCTGAAGCCATCGTACGCTCTGAATACATCAAGGAGTGCAGCCAAATGCTACACATCGAGGAGCGCATACTTGTGAGCGAAGTGGCCAAGCTGAGGAAAGAAAAGGAAGAGGCACAAGCAAAGAGTGCTGCCCAACGCGAGAATGCCAAGACATCACAAACTGCAACTACGGCAGGCACAGCAACCTCTTCTCTTGAAGGGGCAAACGACGTGGTTACCGAGCACCCGGCAACCACAACAAACCAAGATACCCCTCCACCTCCCATTGGTATCGACGACACATCCATAGCACCCCAAGTCGCCCCAACAGCGTTTGCAAGCCACACCCCAATCCATAACCCACTCTATGCCAAAGAGTTGCTCATCATACAGCAACTAATACGCCACGGAGAAAAAGTGATGTATATTGATGAAGATAACAAAGAAGAGGTGACGGTAGCCGAATACGTAGCCTCAGACTTAGGAATAGACGAATTAGCCTTCACCACTCCTCTATTCAACGAAATACTGCAAGAGCTGCTCCAACATCTGGGTCAACCCGACTTCACTGCCGAGCATCACTTCATTGCCCATGCCAACCCTGCTCTGAGCCGATTGGCTGTAGACCTCATAGAAGAGAAATACCAACTGAGCAAATATCACTCGAAGACACAAACCATACTCAGCGATGCTGACCGCCTCACCGACATCATCCCCCATCTAATGACGGACTACAAGCATTCGCTCATAGAGATAGAACTGAAAGAGACACTCAACCAACTGCGCCAACCTGATGTAATGGCCGACCCCGACAAGTGCGTTGAGACAATGGTTCGCTACAAAGAGCTGATGGAAATAAAACAACAGATGGCCAAGCACCTTGGCGACAGGGTGATAGGGTAGAGTTAAGAGTTAAGAGTTAAGAGTTGAGAGTTGAGGGGTGAGAATTGAGAGCCAACAACCAAAAGCCTACAATCCTATCCTCGAATCAGGTTCATGAACTCCTCGCGAGTCTTGGCCTGATTAAAGGCGCCAGTAAAGTCAGAGGTCGTAGTAATCGAGTTTTGCTTTTCCACGCCACGCATCTGCATACACATATGCTGCGCCTCTACAACGACCATTACGCCTAAGGGGTTGAGGGTTTCCTGTATACACTCCTTGATTTGCAGCGTCATACGCTCCTGCACTTGCAGACGGTGCGAGAAAATGTCGACTACACGGGCTATCTTGCTGAGCCCCGTAATGTAGCCATCAGGGATGTAAGCCACATGCACCTTACCGAAGAAAGGCAGCATGTGATGCTCGCAAAGCGAGTAGAAATCAATATTCTTCACGATGACCATCTGGCTGTAGTCCTCCTTGAACTTTGCCGAATTGAGTACCGCCTTCGGATCCATACGATAGCCCCGGGTAAGTGTCTGCATGGCACGCGCCACACGCTGGGGCGTCTTTACCAACCCTTCACGTTCGGCATCTTCGCCCAACAGTTCAAGTATCCGGCGATAGTGCTCCTCGAGTTCCGGATTACGTTCATCAATGGGGTAATTGGCAGGATTCTCCATCATTTCAATTTACAATTTAGCCATTTACAAAGTACCACGCCACTCACACGCGGTATGCATAGCAAACATATCAAAGAGTGATATTGATCAATTGATTGGGAAGGATAGCTATCTCCTTGAAGTTACGGGATTTCTTGAGCATACGCATCACTTGGTCAGCCTCTTCGATGGTTTTGTAGTCACCTACGCGACAGACCCATCGAGGGGCCACAAACTCAGCATATACGGGTATCTCGGGATAGTTTTTCTTGACGTATTGTGCAGCCTTCTGCGCCTCCTCCTTGGCATAGCGTGTATTGCCTCCTGCATAGATCTGTATGCGGTAGCCTATCGTCTGTATTTTCTTACCTCTACTCAATTCCGGATTATAAACTAACCCCAATAAGGCATCAAGACGCGCATCCTGATGAATGGTAATCACCCCTTGCCCTGAGACAGGCTGTTCCAAACGATCAACGATATTGTCCTGCGCCATAAGTGGCAGGCAGACAAAGGTTATCAGCAATACACAAAGTTTCTTCATTGTCTTTCCCGTTTACTAATAGGAGAGAACTCCGAGTTCTCTGTTCCTCGGAGTTCTCCTTTAACAAATTAGGTGCTCCGATTATGCCTTGAATGCATCGATGATACCCTTGAAGTCAGCTACGCTGAGTGCAGCGCCACCGATAAGGCCACCATCAACATCGGGGTTAGCAAAGAGCTCCTTCGCATTTGAAGGCTTGCAGCTACCGCCATAGAGGATAGAGGTATTGTCTGCCACCTCCTTGCCAAACTGCTTGGCGATAACCGAACGGATGTAAGCGTGAATCTCCTGAGCCTGCTCAGCAGTAGCGGTCTTACCGGTACCGATAGCCCATACGGGTTCGTAAGCAAGCACAATTTTAGAGAAGTCTTCGGCAGAGAGACCGAAGAGCGAGCCTTCGAGCTGGTTGTACACCACCTCGTTCTGCTTGCCGGCCTCACGCTCCTCAAGCACCTCACCGATGCAGAAGATGGGAGTCAAACCGTTGGCCAAAGCCAAGAGCACCTTCTCCTTGAGGATTTCGGGGGTCTCACCATAGTAGGCACGACGCTCAGAGTGACCCAAGATTACATACTGGGCACCAGTAGAAGCTACCATAGCGGCAGAAACCTCACCTGTGTAAGCTCCTGACACCTTATCGGCACAGTTCTCGGCACCAACACCGATGATACCCTTGTCAACGATAGGAGTTACAGATGCCAAGTGAATAAAAGGAGTACAGATGATAACCTCGCAGTTGGGTTTATCGGCAGCCAAAGCCTCGTTCAACTCTGTAGCCAAAGCAATACCCTCCTGAAGGGTTTTGTTCATTTTCCAGTTTCCTGCAACAATGTTCTTTCTCATTTTCTTATCGTTTTAATGATTACTGTTATTATAATACTACTATTTACACTTCTGTTATGGAGTGCAAAAATAGCACAAGCCAAGAGAAAACGCAAAAAATACACCCACTTTTCTGAGTCACCATCACATTTCAGCCCGTTGCGGCAAGCCAAAGCATAGCAAACCTTCAAATTTGCAAAATCCATTAAGCACCTTTCGCTTTATCCACGACAAGGAGGAGCAACAACGGGAAGAACATCCACAGCATCACAGACATACGCCTTGCCCACAAATCGCGCGATGTCACGTCCAATGCAGCATTATGCTCCACAGGGCCACTAAGCTGCTCATCGCGTGGCAAGTCGGAAGAGCTCCATTTACCTACAACAACGGAATCTTTCAAGAGAACGAGGCCGAGGTTAGAGCGAATCATCGTCTTGAGTTGTATCTCATCGGCTTGAAGGTAAGGGTATGCGGCTCCTGTACGCTCGGTCCATCTCGCAACGGCTCCGGCATCCGAGGAGGTGACCATATAGAACGGATGCCCTCCCACTCTGGCATAGTCGCACAAGTCGTTGACGACGTCGAGCATACCCTCATCCGTGCGACTGAGGTCGCGAGCCACCATCAGGAAGGTATAACCCGGGTACTCAAGTACCTCCCATGTGACATCCTCGCCATCCAGTGACACAAGATGAAAATCGGTAATCGGAGGCACATAGCCTTTGCGTACCAGACGACTCTCTCGACGCACGAAGTGCCACGTTGAATCAGGATAGTTGTCAAAGGTGAAGGAGCGCTGTACCCCCTCTTTCTCGAGCACAAAGAGCGTCTCGTACTCATCCTGCGGAGCATTCTCGGGAACAGTCATGGCACCAGCAATGTTTGTCCCGATAGCGTATGGGCGAAAGTCCAGTGACGGGAGATGGCGCAGATTGTAGTCCATGAAGAGGACTATGGAGCCCAATGCGTATACGAAAATCAGCCATTGCATACGCTCCGAGATGACACGGCATATACGTCGATGATTCCTCAGCACCACGACAGCCATAAGGAGCAGCAGCACATTCTTCCCGAAGGTTTGCCAGTTGGTCAGCACCACGGCATCGCCAAAGCAGCCGCAGTCGCTGATAGGGTTTGTCAGTGCCAGCAGCAAGGTCAAGGGTGTCAGCACACCAAGGAAAGCAATCATCAGCCACAGGTAGAATCGTCGATAAAGCCCGAAGAACAACGACACGCCCATCACATACTCCATGATGATCAGCATCCATGCTCCCACCCACAACAGTCCAGGATGCCCGGACATGCCGAATGCCTCGGCATAGTCGGCCAACTTATACACCGTGCCCATAGGATCTACGGCCTTCACGAAGCCCGAGAAAGAAAACACCAATGCCAGTACGAAGCGCAAGGCATTGATGAGTATGGTATTAGCTATATAGGCAGTCCTATTCACCGAAGTCTATCTTGATAAGTCCGAATACCGAGTAGTTGATCATATCCATGTAGTTGGCATCAATACCCTCCGACACGAGGGTCTGTCCTTCATTGCTCTCTATCTGTTTAGTGCGGTAGATCTTCATCAGTATGAGGTCAGTATACGAACTGATGCGCATACTACGCCATGCCTCATCGTAGTCATGGTTCTTGGCTTTCATCAGGTTGAGCGCCTTCGTGGCATACTCGTCATACTTGGCAAGCGCCATCTCAGGGGTCATGTCATCGGCTTCGGCGTAGCCCAGCTCCAACTGGATAAGGGCGATGATGCCATAGTTGACGATACCGATAAACTCCGATCGTATGCCCTCGTCTACCATCGTCTCACCCTTGGTCTCTATACTGCGTATACGGTTAGCCTTGATGAATATCTGGTCGGTCACCGAGGTGGGACGCATGATACGCCACGCTGCGCCATAGTCCTTGAGCTTCTTGGCGAAGAGGTCACGGCAAGTAGCAATGATCTGTTCGAATTGTTGGTTGGTATCCATAAGAGTCAGAAGTTGTGAGTTGTGAGTTAGGAGTTCGGGGGTCACCCTTCCATCAATACAGTCTCAATATCTGCCCCGGGCGCAAGGTCGTCTTCGTGGTTATGCCATTGAGCTTGCACAGGTTTTTCACCGTGGTGCCCTTGCGTGCTGCGATGCGGCTCAGCGAGTCGCCACTGCGCACCTTGTAGTAGGTGTCGGGATCAGAGGGGTCATACACCTTCTTTACCGGTTTCTTATAGAAATAGGTGTCGCCCGTGATGTCCTGATTGGGGAAGTCGAAGAATAGTGCAGGGTCAAGAGCCTTGCCCAGCAGGCGGGTCTCGAAGTGCAGGTGGGGACCTGTACTGCGTCCGGTGTTACCGCCCAGCCCGATGGGGTCGCCGGCCTTTACCACCTCATTCTCTTCCACGAGTTTCGAGGTGAGGTGGCCATACAGGGTCTCCAAGCCATTGGGGTGGCGTATCACCACGTAGTGCCCGTAGCCACGGCGCTGGTAGCTGCAGTAGCGCACCTTGCCATCGAAGGCAGCACGGATGGTGTCGCCGCGTTCCACCTTGATGTCGAGTCCGTAGTGCATACGGCGGCGGCGTGGGCGATAGCCGAAGATGTCGTTCACCTTCGTGTTCTCGGTAGGCATGCAGAATCCCGTGAGGTCGATGAGCAACGAGTCGGGCATCACCACATTCGTATACTTGTGTGCATACTCGTTGCTCCACTCGGGGTATAGGTCGTCAGCCGGATACTCGTACTTTTCGGCCTGGATGAGCCGGGTGAGCACTACCGAGTCTATACGGGCCATCTGTTTGTCCAGCGGTGCCTGCTCGGCCAGCAAGTCCTGCCCGAAGGCCGATACTGTCAGCCCCATGAGCACAGTACAGACGAGGCTTCTTAGTTGGTTTGGGTTCATTACTTTCACCTTGTTCATATTCAAACTGCAAACTTACATAAAAAACTCGACTTTTAGGCCACTTTCGTCAAGATTTTGCATCCCGATCTCCTGTAAGTGCCCAAAAGTCGCGAAACACTTAGGGCCGATTCCGCAGAATCGACCCTAAGAAGTCATGTTTTTTTCTTACACGTAGCCAAAGAGTTCGTCTTCAGCCAACCGAAAGGCAATGCAGGATTACTTCCACAGATCGCCCCAGCCACCGCGACGCTCGTTGCTCATGGCAGCATCGTCATTGGTGACATCGTTAGAGATGCTGAATGTGTTTGCCTGCGAGGTGGCAATCATCTCTACAGTCTCTACGTTCATTGTCTCCATGGTGGGCTTAATATATACTTTCTTGTTCATATTCTTTTCTGTTTATAAATGTTTACATTCAAGACTTATTTCACCACTTTCTTACCGTCTACGATATAGATTCCCTTTGTGGGGTTGAGCACACGACGGCCCTGGAGGTCGTAGATTACGGTTGAGGGTTGAGTGTTGAGGGTTGAAGGCTCAATTCCGGTAGTATCGTCATCGGAGAAGCGGATGGCGAGTGAGCGTACGTTCTGTGCACCGTCCACCTGGAGGTAAGCCTTGTGGTTGTAGAGTTTGAAGTCGGCCTCCTTGCGGTAGAATGCCGCCACCTCGTCCATGGTGGTGAGCACGTATACGGTGGATCCGTCGGTGGGCAGAGGCACGTGGGTGTACTCATCGGTGCCGGCATAGCCCACAAGCAGGTTACCGCTGACGGCAGTACCGGCCGCATTGCTCTCGGCGAAGGTGTAGGTGCCCTGTTCGCCACGGATGACCGCACCTGTACGGGCGGGGATGATGCCGTCCTCTATCTTGCTCATGGTGATGGTGCCCTCTGTGCCATTCATCTCGGGAGCGGTCGTAGCCACATAAGTCGTCACGCCAGAGGGGATGGTCATGGCCTCGTTGGCATAGAAGGTGCCTACCTCGTATTTGCTGATAGTAGCCTCTATCGCCTTGGGCTCGTCAGCGCCGCCAGTGATGGTGAAGCTGTTGTTGCTGCTCGGGTCAAGCGTGGTGCTCGGGGCAAGCGTGGTGAGCGTGTATGCAGCCCCGCCTATCTCCTCTACCTTGATGATACCACCTGCCTTCTGACGCACAGCGGTAGTGAAATCCACATCTACTGTACCTACATTGACATTGGGCATCGTCACGGTGTAGCTACCAGTAAGTGCAGGCACAGACTCTGCCAATACATGGCTGAAGGTCTTGCCATAGTCGGTAGAGAGGCTGATGCGCACGCGGCTGTCGGCAGTGAAGTAGCTGCTGTTGACACCCCACGATACGGTCACCTGCTCACCTGCCGTGTAGGCGGTCTTCGCCGGTGAGAGTGCTGCTTTGAAGGCTGTGCCCGACACAATCTCCACGTTTGCCTCCCAGATGGCATAGGTGCTGTAGAAGGGCTCGTCCGCCAATGAAGCATAGTTATACTTGCCCTTGGCTGGCACATCATTCACGAGGATGCTCAGGGGGTAGGTGCCTGCGGCCATTTTGGGGACATCGGTGCCATCCTTCAGGTAGAAGAAGGTATTGTCAACAACATCTGCGGTGTAGCGTGGCTGATAGTTGATGACATTGCTCTCCTGCGGGACGAACGAGGCGAACGAGGGCATGAAGCCTCCCTCAATAATGTTGCCCACGTTGGCACTGCTGCAACCGATGGCGGTGTAGAGCAGGCGATGGTCCTCGGCATCGGTAGCCTGCACATCAATGCTCAGACATGCACCTTGGGGAATGCGGTAGGTCTTCTGCATGGCCTCGGCATTGAATTTGGGGGCATTATTGTCCACCTTGACATTTTTGTATGATGAGGTGCCTTTTGCCTTGTTGCGGATAGTCTTGATGGAGGGGTAGGCAAAGAAGTCGTCACCACCGGAGTCCATCAGGCTGCCCTCACCCGTGGTGGTGTGGGGCGCGCCGAACAGGTGACCTATCTCGTGGGCTACCACCCACTTGTCGGTCTTGGCATAGCCGCTTCCTTTGGCACTACTTATATAGGCACCGCCCTCGACAGAGAGACCGGAGTTCTCGGCTGCGATATCGCGATGGGTAACCCACATGCCCACATCGTAGTTTGATTCGCCGATAATATCATTGAGGTTAGATGTGCAGTTGCCTATCTCCGGCAAACCGCTATTGCCTATGGTCAAGTCTGTCAGATTGACCAGGCTTTCGCTCTCAACAACATCGAAGCACATGCCAAGGGGAATGAACACCTCATTGACGAAGTCCTCACACTCTTGCCAGAAGGCAAGAACGTTGTCGTAGCTACTGCCAAGGTCTTCAGTGTAGGCACTCATAGTGACGGGAATCGCCAAGCGGTAGAAACGCAGTGTCCCGTCACCAGGGAGGGCATCTTCGGTGCTTACCTCTATGTCGTCTCCGCCATTGCCGCCATTGCCGCCGTCTCCATCGTCAGGCTCATACGTGACGGTGATGGAGCATTTCTCCTGGTCTATTGCAATGTTTGCCGTATAGCCATCCACGGCAATCGCCTCTAACTTGTCGGCCGTGAGTGAGAGGGCTTCGAGGGTCTCTTCATCCTTGTAATCCTTGCCATCGTAGACCACACCGCCAGTTATGGAACCGACTACATCAACGGTATAGGTCTTGCCTTTGGGTACACCCACCTCAATCTTGTAGCAGTTGCCATCGTCGGTGGTGTTATAGCTGTTGAATACGATACCCTCTGCAGTCTGTCCTCCATCCTGCGAGTTCATGCCGTTGCCACCCAGAGCCAGCTGCCAGGGGTAGTTGGCATTGGTACTACTAACATCGGTCAATGTCAGAGCATCAGTAGCTGTTGCCACATAACTGCCATCCTTGGCCACATACTTCTCAGCACCTACGCTGTAGAGGTAGTAGTTGTCGCCAATCTTCTCGATGCAGAATTGGTGGTTAGGATTAGTCTTATCAAGCGTAACT
This sequence comes from Bacteroidaceae bacterium, assembly GCA_017396545.1. Classification (GTDB taxonomy): domain Bacteria; phylum Bacteroidota; class Bacteroidia; order Bacteroidales; family Bacteroidaceae; genus UBA1189. The sequence goes on from JAFQLT010000125.1 coordinate 20,602, forward strand.
GAACCTACAGCTGTTCCGTTGCTTGAGTAAAGCTTATCGGCCCCCTCTTTATAGAATAGGAACGCGCGCGCACTGCTCAGGGTATACACCTTGTCGTTGCTGAGCTGAATGAGGTCGGTCACGACAGGAGCATCCATGTCGACAGCCTTAGGAGTGACGGTGATGGTCACGCTTGCACTCTTATTAGAGCCGTCCTTCGCGGTAGCGGTGATGGTCACCTCGCCCTCCTTCAAGGGCTTCACGAGACCGCCCACTACGGTAGCCACCTCGGGGTCGCTGCTTGTCCATGCGATAGCGGGGAAGGTAGCGTCGGTATTCACTGCTGCGCGGAGTACCAAGGTGTTGCCCATCATCACCTCCGTAGCCTCATTCTCGACGGTGAGTGTGATGCTGCTTACGTCCTTTTGGCTACCACTGTTGATACCCTCGAAGCCATATACGCTGCTGCCGGGGAGGGTGACAGTGATGGTCTCGTCGATACCGTATGCCTTACCCTCGGTAAGGCCTTCGAGTGCAGCCTGGTCACCGAATGCGCTGCGCAGGATGATGCTGCCGTTTACGTTAGCAGGGATATTGAGAGCGCTGCGGAGGGTGAAGGTGAAGGTCTGTGCATCGTTAGCACCGTTGCGGAGTGCGAGTGACGACTTGGTGCCGTTCCATGCAGCCCAGCCGTATACCTCGGCAGCTGAGCCTGTCCAAGGGTTACCACCCACCCAGTGAGCATCGGGGAGCACGTCGGCATTGCGCTTCTGCCATGCGATACACTCGGCGAGGTCGGCCCAGAGGGCACCACCGTTGATGCTGTTCATCAGGTCGTAGTCGTTGTAGAGCTCTACCATACCTGAGCCGCAGAGGAACGCTGCGCGGAGCTCGTTACGTACGGGGATATATTCACGGCTGTCGCCTGCGGGAGGACCAAACTTGGTGAGGATGAATCCGTGGGTCATCAACGTGTTGATGGGGCAGATGGGTGAGTTCTTCACGTAGTTCTGGTATACGAGACGGTCGCGGTAGGTAATCCAGTTCTCACGGTTGATACTATTGTTACCTGTGCGGTCGTGGTCATTCTCCTGACGCCATGTGGCGTCGGTGATCTGGTACCAGAAGGGTGATGCCCAAGTACCTACTGAGGTGTTGAAGAAGATGTCTTCGCGGAGTTCTTCACGCACGTACTGCTCGAGGCGAATGATACCCTCGGCATTCTCGTTACCAGTGTCGCCAGCATCGGGGCCTGTAGCAGAGAACTGGGCAGAGATACCGTCGAACTTGAAGAAAAGATAGTTGTCACCTTGATTCTTTACGAGGTTGTGGGCTGCTTTTTTGAAGGCTGCATAGTAGAGGGGGTTAGAGAGCTGCATGCCACCTTTGTCGTTCCAATACTGACGGCGATAGTTACCGCTCTGACCATAGCCACCTACCGGGCCGAGCCATGCGCCGATGCCTGCGCCCATCTCCTTGGCGGCAACAGACATATTTCTCAACTCGTCGGGGAAGCCAGGGTGGAAGGTCCACTCGCCATACTTGTCCCATCCGTCGTCGACAATGAATATCTCGGGAGAGATACCGTAGCGGCTATAGAAGTCGCTCTTCCAGTGATCCATCACGTCGAGCACCTCTGACTCCACGGTGTTGTCGATATGCTCACTACCAGGAGCTGCGTTGTTGCGGTTAATCTGCAACTCGTACCATGCGAGGTACATTGACATGGCACGCCAGGGCACTGCACGCTCGCGCTCTGAGTAGGCGAGGAATGAGCGGCGCTTCTGAGTCGTGTGGATATCGGCATTGGCCTGTGTGCCATCCTGTGCGATGAGGCCTACTACGGCAGCCACCTTCCAGGTCTCGCCAGCAGCGAGGGTGGTGTTGCGGCTCCAGCGGCCTTGGATGCCTACGATATCGGTATTGATCACCACACCTTCCTTGGGAGTGTAGATCTTGGCAGTGAGTTCACTCTTGGCATTGATCGCTTCACTCTTGTTGTGCACGATAGCACGGATGGCATAGGTGCCTGAGTTGGGAGCGATGAAGGTGTAGGTGTTCTTGTCGTGCGAACTGCCGGTATAGCCTACATGATAGTCCATGGCAGCGATGTCACCATTCGAAGCCAAGAGGTCTATACCACCGATATAGAGCTTATTGCTTCCCTGCTTGTAGGTCAATGTCACCTCTACCTTTTGGCCCGCTACCAACTCAACGCCCTCCTTCTTGAAAGCATAGAGGTTGGGATATGTAGCGCCCGTAGCCTCCTCGACACGCTTAGCCTGGTTGGCCTCAGCCTCAGTCATCTGTACCCAAGCGGTAGATTCAACAGTCACGGGGTCGATAGTAGTAGTGAGGTTCCACTTGTCCTCCTCACCGGTAGCGTCGCCCACGGTGTTGTAGGCAGTAGGAGTCTCGAGACCGGCAAAGATCTTGTTGCTCATGAGCACGGCACCGCGGGTGTTACCGATAACCTCAGGTGTTGAGCCTGCAGCCTTGGTGTCTACGTTGTAGATCATGGGGATGATGTTGAACATATCCACATCGTCCTCACCCGTGAGCTCCATCTCGGTGCGCAGGTAGTGTGAACCGTCGCGAAGCACGGCACGCCATACGATGTCGATGGTGCTCTCATTATAAGTATAGGTGTAGTTAGCTACGAGTGCATGACCATCGTAGTGCTCGGCACCACCAACGGCATCGGCCTTACCTGTGAGCTCCTCGAAAGCTACACTCTCGAGTGTCATCGCTGAAGCGGGTACGTTGTCGCCATTACCGAAAGCCACGGTGAAGGGCTCGGTACCTGCCACGAGGTCCATAGCCTCAGAACCGGCGAAGTAGAGTGCGCCACCCAGCTTGATGAATGAAGCAGCCAATACGTTGTTGCTCAGAGTGTAGGCATCACCATCTTTGGTTGCTTTGGCCTCACCTACGGCAGTCTGCTGTGCGGGATAGAGCACAGGAATCTCGTAGGCCACAGTAGCGGGCTGTGATACCGCATTGGCAAACGCTACGGTGATGGTTTCGTTTACATCATCAATGGCTACTGTTGCGAACTGACCTGCAGGAGCCACTACGGTGATGTCGCCCTTGCTCACTGAACCTTCGATGGTGTAGGTATCACCATCCTTGTAGGTCTCGTCGCCAATCTTGATGGTCTGGCCATTGGCACCGCCCAAGATGTCGATGGTGTAGGTGCGTACAACGACAATCACTTCAGTGAAAGAATATTTACTACCAAGATCATTTGTCGCGTTGTCCTGCCACAAACCTAATGTGTTGGAGCCATCGAGAGGATTGCCGTCTAAACCCTGGAACCAGTTGAGATACTTGCCAGCAACACCTGTTGTGTTGTAAGGACGGATCTGATAGAAGTCGCCAGAATAATTCTCTACATGGAAGTAGTCATCAGCCTCTTTGGCATCGGCCATCTTCACGAAGTCCTTGCCGTTGCTGTAGCTGGCAGCCTTGGTGTAGGTGAGCCACTTCTTGGCCGTGTGGCTGTAGATGTAGTAAGCGCCATCGACGCCAGCTACGGCATAGAAGGCAAACTGGCCATAGTTGGCAGGAGTTTGCGTGGGAGCCGTCAGCGCATTGGCATACACGCCGTTACCATTCATCATGGTATACACATGCTCGGGGCTGCCTTTGTCTGGCAGTGTTGTCGAGGGCTGCATCTTCTCAGCCCACGCCACATGGCACAGCAATGCCATGAGTAGGCATAGCATGCTCTTTTTGAATAAATGCTTTTTCATAGGTTTGTATAAAAGTGTTTGATAATGTGTGTCGAATCTTTATGGCATATCCCTGCATTAACGGAGCAAAGATA
>JAFQLT010000126.1 GCA_017396545.1 Bacteroidaceae bacterium
TCAGTTTATTTGAGGCTCTTTTTACCATCTTTACACTCTTTGTTCTTGCAAATAGACCACTATTTGCTGCGACCAAACAGTGCAAATCTGCTCAAAAACACCTCTCAACTAAACTTGAAATAAAATCCAAACAGATTCTAAGACTTGTTAAAATTGCGGTAAGGTGGGGGAGAGTCCCCATACAGTAGGGTCGTGTCTTGATTCGAATCGTTCTTCTATTTTGTCGGGAAAGTTGCAGAAGAAATCAATGCCGGTAAGTGTTTCTAAACTGTCGATACTGATGGCGTAGTCGGCAAGTTGGTATTTCTTGCCGTAGTCTTTGTGCTTAAGGTAAAAGGCTATGCCGTTAGTGGCATTTGCTTTTCTGCATACAAGTGCTACAAAATAGTGCGCAGGAACTACAATGCCGTTCATCTTATTGATTTTCTTTACTATGACACCATGCTGCCCGCGTGAATCATAAAATTCTCCGTCACGTATGGTACCTCCTTTAGTTATGTATAAGGTGTCTCCGATGGGTGCGGTGTCTTCTTCGCATCCTCCCCATTCGCGTATTCTTTTTTCTAATTCGTGCCAAGGACCTCGTTGATTGAATGCTTCGAGCTGGGGGCTGATGTTGGAGTAGTAGAAGGTTTGTGCATTGGCTTCTTTGCTGTATACTCTGTCTTCCGAGGCACACAGGTGTCCGCGGTCATACTGATCTTTGCGATGGTTGGCGTGGCCGATGCGCAGTGCTTTTGGCAATAGGGGGTCTGGTTGGAATGGATCGCCCTTTTCCCAATCGCCACGGTTCCAGTTCTTTTGTGCTGTGCTACGGTCTATGGTATAGGCTACCCATTTGGAGTGCCGTTTCGATTTGTCGTATTCGATGCTGAATGTCACGGTTTCTTTGCCTTCAAATGTGGTTGTGTAGCAATTGAAGATGCTATTTTTTTCGAGACGTGGCAGTTCTAATCGTTGGGTATCTTCCTTGTGGTTCTTGTTGATGTTGGGTGAGGTGCTCCAGTCTATGACTGAACTCTGCTCGGGCTTGCAGCCTACATGTATGAATAGTAGTAATGTGTAGAGTAGGGTGTGGATGGATGGTGGGTATTGCATAGTTTTACAGTAAACTCCAAGCGGATTCTTATTTTTTTCTGATAAAACAAGAGTGTATTGAGATTAGTCTCAATACACTCTATGTGGATATGTGCGTTGTCCTTACTTCTTCTGTGCGCGAGCATAGCGGCTCATGAACTTGTCTACGCGACCAGCGGTGTCAACGAGCTTAGACTTACCGGTGTAGAAAGGGTGAGAGGTGTTTGAAATTTCGAGCTTGATCAAGGGATAAGTCTCGCCCTCAAATTCGATAGTCTCCTTTGTGGCGCAGGTTGAGCGTGAAAGGAAGCAGTCGCCGTTTGACATGTCTTTGAATACTACGGGACGATAGTTCTCAGGATGAATACCTTTTTTCATTGTTTTATTTCGTTTTAATAGTTATTACTCTTCTTTATTGCTGGTAACAATAATGTGTAATGGTTTCGGACGGCAAAGGTACGACTTTAATCTTGATTGGCAAAGTTTTTCTCTCTTTTTTATCCGTCAATATGGGGCTTTTATCGCGTTTTCTTGGCTATCACGGAGATAATGTCTAATTTTGTCTTCTGTAATAAAAGTTACAATCAGTGATATGACCAAAGAAAGTTTGCGAATCGTGTATATGGGTACTCCCGACTTTGCCGTCGAGAGCTTGCGTTGCCTTGTTGAGGGTGGCTACAATGTGGTAGGAGTGGTAACTGGGCCAGACAAGGCCGTGGGGCGTCACGGCAGCGTGTTGCAACCTACGCCAGTGAAACAATATGCAGTGGAGCACGGCTTGCCTGTGTTGCAGCCAGAAAAGTTGAAGGATGAGGCTTTCATTGAGCAGCTGCGTTCCTTGCAGGCCGATCTCCAGATTGTCGTAGCCTTCCGTATGCTCCCCGAGGTGGTGTGGAGCATGCCGCCTCTTGGCACCTTTAATCTTCACGCCTCGCTTTTGCCTCAGTATCGGGGTGCAGCACCCATCAACTGGGCTGTCATCAATGGCGATACGGAGACGGGCGTGACCACCTTCTTCCTCAAGCACGAGATCGACACGGGAGCTGTGATACGTCAAGTACGTGTGCCCATCAGTGATACTGACTGTGTGGGTGATGTACACGACCGTCTAATGGTGCTCGGAGGCCGTGTTGTCTGTGAGACGGTGGATGCTATCATTGATGGTAGTGCTACAGCTACACCGCAGGAAGAGATGATGACCGAAGAGTTGCGTCCGGCACCGAAGATCTTCAAGGATACCTGTCGTATCGATTGGAATCGCCCTGCCAAACAGGTTTACGACTTCATTCGTGGCCTCTCGCCCTATCCCGCAGCATGGACCACGCTCGTGGCTCCCGATGGTATGGAGACGGTACTTAAAATCTATGTCGCCGAGAAGCTTGAACGCTCCTCGGCATCCAAGCCCTGCGGCACGGTAGAGACTGATGGCAAGTCATACCTATATATATATACTGCTGATGGTGCACTCAGTATCCGCAGCCTGCAGTTGGCTGGCAAGAAGCGTATGGGGGTAGAGGACTTCCTCCGTGGCTCGCGCCTCAGCGAGGGGTATAACATAAAGTGAGGATCGCGATCCTCACTTTATGTTTTTTTATCTTTAGCTGTTCTCGTGTATTATTGCTTGGCCACAATCTCGGCTATTTTCACGATCGTCATCATGGCTTTCTGCATGGAGCCAATGGGTACAAACTCGTAGCGACTGTGAAAGTTTACTCCTCCGGCAAAGATGTTGGGGCAGGGGAGTCCCTTGAATGATAACTGTGCACCGTCGGTTCCGCCACGGATGGGTTTGATCTTGGGTTCTACACCAGCTTCGCGCATGGCTTGGCAGGCTATGTCGATGACATACATCATGGGTTCTATCACTTCCCGCATATTCTTGTATTGATCGGCCAGCTCGATGGATGCTACGCCTGTGCCATACTTCTCGTTCAGGGTCTGCACGCATCGTTGCAGTAGTTCCTTGCGTTTGCTCATGATGTCGGCGCTGTGGTCGCGTATGATGTAGCTGAGCGTCGTTTGTTCCACACCGCCCTTGATGCCTACGAGATGGAAGAAGCCTTCGTAGCCCGTGGTGCACTCGGGTACCTCTTGTCTGGGCAGCATGCCGATGAACTCGGCTGCCACGCGCATGGAGTTGAGCATCTTGTCCTTGGCGTAGCCGGGGTGTACGTTGCGCCCGTTGATGGTGATGCGTGCCGATGAGGCGTTGAAGTTCTCATATTCGAGTTCGCCCACTTCACCGCCGTCCATGGTGTAGGCCCAGTCACAGCCGAAGAGGTCCACGTCGAATTTGTGTGCTCCAAGCCCGATTTCCTCGTCGGGGTTGAATCCTATACGTATCTTTCCGTGCTCTATTTCGGGGTGTGCCTGCAGGTAAGCTATGGCCGATACGATTTCGGCCACACCGGCCTTGTCGTCGGCGCCGAGGAGGGTGTGTCCGTCGGTCACGATGAGGTCGTCGCCCACGTAGCGTAGCAGCTCGGGGAATTCGGTGGTGGAGAGCACTGTGCGGTCTTCGGCCGAGAGCACGATGTTGGTACCGTTATAGTTTTCCACGATGCGGGGCTTGACGTTCTTGCCTGTCACGTCGGGGCTGGTGTCTACGTGGGCGATGAACCCGATGGTAGGTACCGTTCGCTTCGTGTTTGAGGGCAGCGTGGCAAAGAGGTAGCCGTGCTCGTCAAGGCTGATCTCTTCGAGTCCCATCTCCTCCAGTTCGGTGCGCAGCATCTTGACAAACTCCATCTGTCCAGGCGTGCTGGGCGTCACTCCGGCGTCCTCTGCCGACTCGGTATCTATGCGCACGTAGCGCAGAAAGCGGTTGACTAAATCCATGTGTCTTCTGTGTTTCCTGTTTTTTTCTGTCTTTCGGAGTGCTAAGGTACAACATCTTTGGCACACTTGGAAATGTAGACCCAAAATAATTTCTTTTTTCATGCAAAGTGCCATATAAACAGGTTTTTCTATTTTAGCTGACCGGCTGACCTTGTACCTGTATCTCGTAGATTTTCTATCGATTACAGCGGTCAACCCGGCTGACCGTAGCTGACTGTGGCTGCCCTTGGCTGGCTGTTTCTTTTCCTCGGTATAGTACACAGATTCGTGATATTGTGTCTGTGCTGTCAACTGAAATTGTACAATTTTGCAGCCTGTTTATTTGTTCTTGACGGCGACCATTCGCGCAAGTGGTCACGACCATGTGCGTTCTTGATGGCGACCATGCGCGCGAATGGTCGCCATCAATAATATGCAATAAATTAGTTTTCAGTAAGATACATTATAAATATCTTTAGTGCTATGGATTCTTTTCTCTTTGAAGATCTATCCCGTGTGTACAAAATGACATGGTCAGCCTCTGGTCAGCACCGGTCAACTATGCTGACCGTCGTATAGTGCACGTATACAGTTGATTATGGCTGCCCGGTCAGCTGGTCAGCTGATTTCGGAACATTTGTTATATAGGCGGCGCCATGCCCCTTTCACCGCAGCTCTGCTGTTGGTTGTTGTCTTCGTCTTCGTTATCGTTTTCATTATTGTTTTCGTTATCGTTATCGTTTTCGTCGCAACTGAGGTTGCTCCTTCTGCTCTAAAACATTAAAAATAATTCACATTTCATAATTTAGGATTCATAATAAATCTCTACCTTTGCGACATCAAGCTATTCCCAGAATTATTAATCATTAAATCGTATTTCGTTATGAAAAGAAACGTCTTAGCGCTTTTGCGCACGTTCGTATTTGCGGCCTTTGTTCCCGCATTGGCCTTTAGCTTGGTGGCTTGCGAGCCAGAGAATGAATCGGATAACGAGGATGTCACTGGCAATTTGGGATCCTCTGGGACTTCAGACTACGAGGCTGTCGACCTTGGTCTGAGTGTGAAGTGGGCAAGTTGCAATGTGGGTGCCGAATCTCCTGAGGAGTATGGTGGCTATTATGCTTGGGGTGAGACTGAGGAGAAGGACGATTATTTACCAAGTACTTATTTGTATTCTAAAGTCAATATAGGTTCAGATATTGCTGAAACAGAATATGATGTGGCTCATAAACTGTTGGGTGGTGGTTGGCGTATGCCTACGGAAGAAGAATATGTGGAACTTTGCGAGAATTGTGTTTGGCAGTGGGAAACTGTAAATGGAATAAATGGGTACAAAGTTGTTGGTCTGAATGGTAATAGTATATTTCTCCCCGCAGCAGGTTATCGTTATGGTACGGTAGTTGACTATCTTGGAATGAGGGGGAATCATGGTTATTATTGGTCAAGTACCGAAATTTCGGAGAGCAAGGTATATTGTCTGCATTTTAATAGTACAAAGAACTTCGGGATGGGGGAGAATGGTCATAATCCTTACGATGGCCATACGATTCGTCCCGTTTTAGGAAGTATCTCTGAAAATCAGAAATATGTCCTTCGATTACTAACCCAAGACCAGAATGTGTCGTACAAGGCAACGACTATTGATGTCGAGTTGAAATCCAATGTAAACTTTGAATATGAAATATTAGAGGACTCTTGGATTCGTGAACTAAAACCTGTTATAAGTGCATCGGGTATCCATAGCATCGTATTTGAAGTGAGTGAGAATACTTCTCGTGTGTCTCGTGAAGGGCATATTGTTTTCTACAACTCGGAGTACGCGGTGGCCGATACGCTCACGCTTGTTCAGGCGGGTAATCCCAATGTTTCGCTTTACGAGGCCGTTGAACTCGGCCTGAGTGTGAAGTGGGCAAGTTGCAACGTTGGTGCCGAGTCTCCCGAGGAGTATGGTGACTATTTCGCTTGGGGTGAGACGACAACCAAGTCGAGCTACACCGAAAGTAACAGCGTCACCTACGGCTTGTCCATTTCTGAGTTGGAGTCTCGCGGTATCATCGATGTTGACGGCAACTTGACTGCGGCATACGATGCTGCCACTGCCAATTGGGGCAGCGATTGGCGTATGCCCACTTTGGATGAAATGAAGGAACTCGTGGATAAATGTACTTGGAGTTGGACCACCCAGAACGGAGTCAAGGGGTATAAGGTTACGGGTTCCAACGGTAACTCGATCTTCCTTCCTGCCGCTGGCTATCGCCACGATACGTCGCTCATCAATGCGGGCTCCTACGGCCTCTATTGGTCTGCTACGCCCTACAGCCATAGCTACAGCGCGTACTACCTCCGCTTCTATTCGCGCTATTACGACTGGAACTACTACAATCGTGGCTACGGGTTCACGGTTCGCCCTGTCTCAGAATAAAGAAGCGACCTTGTGTCGCGTATCCGATGATTTCGTTACGGCGGATATACCCTATCCGCCGTTTCTTGAATATCAGGGTCTGTGACCCGAGAAGAGAGTAGGGAAGTGAAAGGCTTTTTACATCCATGGCGTGTCTTCTTCACGTTCATTCCCAAACCAGGCAAAAAGAACGCGGCATGAGTGCCTCGTTCAATGGTGGCATAGGGAAAAATAGCAAATAAATCAGCATTGTCTTCGTTTACTCAGATTTTTGCACTATCTTTAGTCCTGCTACGCAGGCCAGAAATTAGGCTGCACCTCAGAAAAATGCAAGTTGACTTGCTTTTTCGTTCGGTTTGCATTACTTTTGCACCTTATTATAAAATAGGTATATAATATACGCACAAGATATGAGCAAGAAATTTACCGAATATGGCCAGCTGAACCTCTCGGATATCAACAAAGAGGTGCTGAAGGCCTGGGATGAGAAGGATGTGTTTACCAAGAGTATGACCGAACGTGAGGGCTGCCCCTCGTTTGTGTTCTATGAGGGTCCTCCCTCGGCAAACGGTATGCCGGGTATTCACCATGTGATGGCACGTAACATCAAGGACGTGTTATGCCGCTACAAGACAATGAAGGGTTTCCAAGTGAAGCGCAAGGCGGGTTGGGACACCCACGGACTGCCTGTAGAGCTGGGCGTGGAGAAGGCCATGGGCATCACCAAGGAGGACATCGGCAAGACCATCTCTGTGGCCGACTATAACGCTGCCTGCCGCAAGGATGTGATGAAGTTTACCAAGGAGTGGACCGACCTCACCCACCAGATGGGTTACTGGGTAGACCTCGACAATCCCTACATCACCTACGACAATCGCTATATCGAGACCCTGTGGTGGCTCCTCAAGCAGCTCTACAACAAGGGCCTGCTCTACAAGGGATACACCATACAGCCCTATTCGCCTGCTGCAGGTACGGGACTCAGCTCACACGAGCTCAACCAGCCCGGATGCTATCGCGACGTGAAGGACACCACCGTTGTGGGTCAGTTCCGCATGAAGAACCCCAAGCCCGAGATGGCTGAGTGGGGTACACCATACTTCATCGCATGGACCACCACACCGTGGACACTGCCCTCCAATACGGCGCTCTGCGTAGGCCCCAAGATAGACTATGTGGCCGTGCAGACCTACAACGCTTACTCTGGCGAGAAGATGACCGTGGTATTGGCCAAGGCACTCCTCGGCATGCACTTCAACCCCAAGGCTGCTGACCTTGCACTCGAGGACTACAAGCCCGGCGACAAGTTCGTGCCCTACAAGGTGGTGGGCGAGTACAAGGGTACCGACCTCGTGGGCATGGAGTATGAGCAGCTGCTCCCCTGGGTGAAACCCGTGAGCGTTGACGAGAACGGACAGTGGAAGGATGCTTCGGCACAGGCCTTCCGCGTAATCCCCGGCGACTATGTGACCACTGAGGATGGTACGGGTATCGTACATATCGCACCCACCTTCGGTGCCGACGACGCCTTTGTGGCCCGTGCAGCTGGCATCCCCTCGCTCTTCATGATCAACAAGAAGGGAGAAACACGCCCCATGGTGGACCTCACCGGTAAGTTCTACCTCATGGAGGAGCTCGACGAGCAGTTCCTCGCCACATGCGTCAACCAGGAACTCTACAAGGAGTACGAAGGACGTTGGGTGAAGAACGCCTACGACCCGCAGTTCATGGTCGATGGTCGCTACGACGAGAAGGCCGCTGCCGCTGCCGAGTCGCTCGACGTATACATCTGCCTCAATATGAAGGGTGCCAATAAGGCATTCAAGATAGAGAAGCATGTGCACAACTATCCGCACTGCTGGCGCACCGACAAGCCCGTGCTCTACTATCCGCTCGACTCATGGTTTATCCGCTCTACCGCAGTGAAGGAGCGTATGATGGAGCTCAACAAGA
>JAFQLT010000127.1 GCA_017396545.1 Bacteroidaceae bacterium
ATATGAAAGAGGAGGAAGACGCACGCACCGAATATGTGATGATAGTAGACAGCCCGGAGGACGAATATGTAATCATGATATTCACCGGGGAGCTGCAGCCACGCGATGTGCAGGGGTTGATTAGGGTTGAATAGGAGTTTGTGTGTGTGTTCTAAACAGTGAGGATGATAAACTGGTAATCGTATAGAAAGCAAGTCGAAAGTTAGTCGTAATCATTAAACAAAGAAACAGCCCTACCGCGCGGTAGGGCTGTTCCCATATCTATTCAAAGGAAGTCTCTTAGTCGTTGAGCATCATCGGCATGAGGAGCATGAGGAGCTCTTCGGCCTCGGTCTGCTCGGCAGGCACGAGGACTCCGGCACGTGAGGGGTCTGACACCTCGATGACTACCTCCTGACCATTGATGTTGGAGAGGATGTCCATGAGGAAGGTGGCCTTGAAGCCGATGCTCATGGGGTTGCCCTCGTAGCTGCAGGCGAGCTTCTCCTCGGCAGAGGTGGAGAAGTCGATGTCCTGAGCTGAGATGAGGAGCTCATTGTTGGTCATGCGGAGCTTGATGAGGCTGCTGCTCTGTGATGAGAACACCGATACGCGGCGCAGGGCGCTGAGCATGGCAGCGCGGTCGATGGTGATCTTGAAAGGATTGTTTTGCGGAATCACCGAGTTGTAGTTGGGGTAGCGGCCCTCGATGAGGCGGCATATCATGCGGTGATTGGGCATCTCGAAGGTGGCGTTGCGGTCGTCGAAAGAGATCTTGATTTCGCCGGCCTCCTTGGCCAAGAGGTTCTTGAGCAGTGCTGCGGGCTTCTTGGGCAGGATGAAGGCGGCCTTCTCCTCGCCCTTCACATTGTAGAGCTTGTAGCGCACGAGCTTGTGGCCATCGGATGCTACGAGTGTGACATAGTCGGTGAAGATATCGAAGTAGATACCGTTCATCACGGGACGCAGCTCATCGTCAGCGGTGGCGAAGATGGTGCGGTTGATACCGCCAAGCAGCGTGTCGGCCTCGATGGTGAAGCTCACGGTGTTCTCACCCATCAGGGCTGCCATGGGGTACTCGTCGGCCGACTGGCCCACCATGGCGTACTTGCCGTTCATGTATTGGATAGACACCTCCATCGACTGGGTGTTTATGTCAAAGGTGATGGGCTGCTCGGGTAGTTCCTTGATGGCATCGAGCAGGGTCTTCGAAGATACGGCAAACTGGTAATTGCCGTCGCTCTCTACAATCTCCATCACAGTGTCGAGAGTGGTCTCGTTGTCTGAGGCTGTAATGGACAGTTTGTTGTCTTCAATATTGAATAGGAAGCAGTCGAGGATGGGCAGTGTGCTCTTCGAGTTGATGACGCGGCTGATGGCCTGTAGGTGACTATAAAGCGTAGCGCTGGATACGACAAATTTCATAGCAGATATTTTTATCAGTTAGTATTCTATATATTTGCGCAAAAGTAGCATAAACCGCTCGGCCAGCCAAAAAAAACGACAAAAAAATTAGCAACATATCCGATAAAAATGTAACTTCGCGCCACAATTATAAAAACACAGAAGATAAATACATAGAAGACAGTTATGGAACTAACAGGAAAAATCATCGCCGTGCTCCCCGAGCGCGGTGGCATATCAAAGGCCGGCAATGAGTGGAAGATTCAGGAGTATGTGCTCGAGACCATGGAGCAGTATCCCCGCAAGATGATGTTCAACGTATTCGGTGCCGACCGCATCGCGCAGTTCAACATCCAGATGGGCGAGACGCTCACCGTATCGTTCGACATAGACAGCCGCGAGTACAATGGCCGCTGGTACAACGATATCCGTGCATGGAAGGTTGACCGCAACACCGCTTCCGCCGGTGCTCCCGTGCCCCCTGCGCCAGGTGCTCCGGTACCTCCTCCCGTAGCCGACCCTTTCAGCGCTCCTCAGATGAACGCTTCGAACGAGGCTGACGACCTGCCCTTCTAAGTGAGGGGACACAACGGAAACGCATGGAGGCACCCGCAAAGGTGCCTCCATTTTCTTTTCCTGTCGCGTAGGATTACTCTGCGAGTATTGCCCTCAAGGAGTCCAGATAGTCGATGTATCCCTGTATGCCCTCCACGATTTCGCTTTCGAGGACATACTCATCGGCCCCATGCGAGCGTGCCGACTCGCCCACGCCCATCTTCAGCGAGGGGATACCGTGCATGAGGGCCATATCGGATGTGGTGGGCGACACGAAGGTTTGCCTTCCTGCCCTCTTGGCTGCCTTCACCAACGGATGGTCTTCATAGATGGCCGAGGCATGCACGCGTGTGCTGCGCTCCTTGGCGTCAGAGGCCAGCAGTTGCTGTACGATGCGCACCGTCTCTTCATTGGTGTAGGCGTCGGTAGTGCGTATGTCGATGACGAAGCGGCACTCGTCGGGGATGACGTTGTGCTGCGTGCCGGCATTGATCTGGGTGACGGTCATCTTGATGTCGCCCAAGAGGGCAGAGCGGCGGTCGAAGCGGAAGTCCCTCAGTCGCCCTATATCCTCGATGGCAATGTCTATGGCGTTGACGCCCTCGTTGCGTGCCGCATGTCCGCGCACACCGTGTGCCACGCAGTCCATCACCACCAATCCGCGCTCGCCCACGGCAGCCTGCATACCTGTGGGCTCGCCCACAAGCGCCATGTCTACCTTCCCCAGCGCGGGCAGCAGTGCCCTCATGCCGTGCTCGCCCATCACCTCCTCTTCGGCACTGATGGCCAGCAGCATGTTGAAGGATAATTCGCGGTCTTCATAGTAGCGGTACGCCGCGATGAGCGATACTGCCGAGGCCCCCGCATCGTTGCTCCCGAGGCCATAGATGCGCCCCTGCTCGTGGGTAGGCTCGTAGGGGTCGCGCGTATAGGAGGCCGAGGGCTTCACCGTGTCGTGGTGCGAGTTCATCAGCAGCGTGGGGCGTGCATCGTCCCAGTGGGGTGTGCGCACATATACATTATTATATATACGCTGCACGTCGCCCTTGACGCGCGCCTTGAGAAAAGCCTCTATGATGTCGGCCGTAGCGGCTTCGTCGCGCGACACCGAGGGTGTGGCAATGAGCCTGTCGAGCAGGCCGATGGCCTCTTGAGTTATCTGTTGTGTCATTGTTCTTATATTCTATAGCATTTGCCCTCCTCGGCCAACAGAGTGTTGGGGAACACCTCCCGAGCCTCATCGAGCAGCACTCGTTCGTCGGTGTAGCGTGCCGAGTAGTGCCCTATGAGTAGCTGCTTGGCTCCGCTGAGGCGTGCCATCTCGGCGGCCTGCCGGGCGGTGCTGTGGCAGGTCTGCTCGGCGCGTGCTGCGCGATCCTCGGCAAAGGTGGCCTCGTGGAAGAGCAGGTCGGCTCCCTTGGTGTACTGCACGTTGTTAGGGTTGAACTTCGTGTCGCTGCAGTACACATACTTGCGCGGAGGGGCTGCCGGTGTGGTGAGTCGGCTGTTGGGGACCACCTTGCCCTCGGGCGTCACGTAGTCCTCCCCGTTCTTGATACGGTTGATCTGACTGAAGGGTATCTCGTAGAAGTCTATCATCTCGCGCTTGATGTGGGCAGCCGTGGGCTTCTCTTGAAACACGAACCCGCAGCAGGGCACGCGGTGGCTCAGGGGGAATGCCTGCACGCTCACCGATCGGTCTTCGTGGATGATGTCGGTGCAGCCGTGGGCGAAGGGGTGGAACTCCACCTCATACGCCATGCCCTCGCAGAAGTAGGTGAGCCACGGGCGCATCAGCGCCTCCAGCTCGGGAAAGGCGTGTATGTGCAGTGTCGCCGTGCGGCCCAGCAGCCCGAGCGTCGAGATGAGTCCCATCAGCCCGAAGCAGTGGTCGCCATGCAGGTGCGAGATGAAGATATGTCCCAGCCGCGAGAAGCTCAGCCCCACCCTGCGGTATTGGCTCTGCGTGCCCTCGCCACAATCTATCATATAGAGCTTGTCGCGTAGGTCGATGACCTGCGACGTCGCGTTGTGGCGTGTGGTGGGCAATGCCGAGCCGCAGCCGAGGATATGTACTTCAAACTTCTCCATCGTGAGGCTGTTGGTGGCGCAAAAGTAACGATAATATCCTGTTTCGCCAAGGATTCTTGCTACAAACTGCATCTCGCCCTTGCGGCAGTGTGCTCGCTCTGCGGATGGCGTGAAGCAAAAAAAAGAGCCGTTCTGTTGCGTAAGTCGCAGATTGTTCGTACCTTTGTCCGCTGCAATATTCTTTACGGAGGAGATTTATGCACATTTGAGAGAAAAAATTACTTGTAACACAACGTATTAAGAGCATCCCGCAGGCTATGAAAGACCTATAGTTTGGCTATGCCTATCGTCATAGGAAATCCTTTTTTATTTTATTTAATAACTAACAAAATTTATTATGAGAAAAAAAATTACAATGCTTTTGGCATCGCTCTTCGCGTGTGTTGGAGTGATGCAGGCGGACGTTACCAAGTTTTACAAACCTGGTGAGCGCGTTGCGACACTGACTGCAGGTCAGCAGGTGATGTTCTACAACACCGCCTTCAACGGCGATGAAGATCGCACAGGTTTCCTTATTGACAATGGTTCGAACTTCGGACTCAGTAAGCAGAAACCTTCTGCATCTCCCTTTTTTAGCGAGAAGGTAGGTGTAGTATGGACTATCGAGGTTGCTGAAGACAACACTACCTACTACAAGGTGAATGTGATGGGTGCCAATGGTTATGTGGGTATTGGCGGTAAGACCAACAATGCCGCAGCTCAGGATATGTACATTCATAAATGGACTGAGATTGATGAAAGCAAGCGCGCTGGTGTGAAAAGCGAGCAAGCTGATGGTACGGTTATTGAGAATGCAGCCATCGCAGCGGGAGACAATGTCTGGCTTGTGGCAAATGGCGCAACAGCTGATGCTGTCAGCACTACTTGGAATGGTAATCCCAATAGCTTCGCAACTTGGGCTACAGGACATCCTTATGCTATGTATTCCGTAGTTGAGGCAGAGACTACTGATTTGGAGGCACTTCTCGCTACCGCAAAGAGTGATGCCTTGATAGAGCTCGAAAGTTTTGCTAAATTGACAATTTCTACAGCTGCTACTGCAATAACAGAAGTTAATGCTGTCGTATTGGAGAACAATGACCTTGAGGCTGCATTGAACGCTATTGATGCTATTGTGCTTGGCGCGAAGAAGAGCATGGATGGCAAAAGCATTGTGTTTGACAATACACACACGGATGTGCGTGCGGGTCTAAGTATTACAGCTAAGGATGGCAATGCCTATGGTACATCGTCAGAGGGCGATGAAACGATTTGGACTATTAAATCGCAGGCTGACGGATCATTCAAACTATACAATTTTGTTACAAATAAGTACCTCAATACTCCTGGCACTGCCGCTTTGGCAGATGAAGTGGGAGCTGCTTGCTACAAGTTTATCGTAACTGATGTGAATAAGGTTGCTTTGGTAACTACCACTGATAACAAGATGCTCCATCAGGCTAGTTATTGGGGACCCACAAACTATGACCTTCTTAGTTGGTATGACCTCAACGACGCGGCTTCTCTTTGGACTATTACTGAAAAAGAAATTAAGGTTTCTCGTGAACAATACGATTTGGCTACAGCTGCAAGAGCTTCGTTGCCTTATGCCATCCAGCAGGCATACGGTTTGGTAACAGATGCTGCTAAGTATACCTCTAACGCACCGGAGACGAAACCTGCGGAGAATTCTTCTTATGCAAATCTGTTGGATAATAATTATTCAACGTACTTTCACTCCGCTTGGAGTTATGGCGCAGATGGTAATCACTATCTGCAGGCTGAAGTAAGTGAAGAGGTTAAGGATTTCTGCTTCTATTTCAAGAAACGTGAAGACACAAACAATAATCGTCCTACAGAAATTGAAATCCTTGGCAGTACAGATGGGACGGAGTTTACAACTATCACAACAATCAATAGCGGTTTGCCCACTAACGAAAATGTAATAGATTACTTCTCTGCTAAAATTACGGCTGCGAATAATGTCAAGCATCTTCGTTTTGTGGTGAAGAATACGAATACTCCAACTGGTAAAGAAGCAAATGAAAATCTTTTCTTCCATTTCTCTGAGTTCTACATCTTCCCTGCAACAAGTGATGTGACTGCATTGATTGATTCGTATAATGCATTTGCATCGTTGAGCATTACAGAGGAAGGAATCGTCAATGCTGCTACCTCGTTGATCAATGCAGAGTCTACACTGGCTTTGGCTAATATCAAGAAGGAGGTAGCTGCTCTTCTCGCAGCCAACGAGGAAAACCATGCAGAGACCCCAGCTTTGGGTCAATATACTACAGAGGCATACAATGCTTTGAATACAGCATACAATGCTGCTGACGCTACTCAGGAATCTCTCGAAGAGGCTATCGCTGCATTTGAGGCTGCCAAGAATGTTCCTGTATACTTCATCACCAGTGCTCATGATGACTATGCTGCAGGCTCAGCAATCTACTATGATGGCGCATGGAAGTGGAAGACAGCCAATATCTATGACCGTCAGATGTGGATGACCATTCAAGATTATACAAATGCAGATGTCCCTGTTGTTGATGAATACGATGCAAGTGGAACACACTATAAGATTTGTGACTATCTCACTGGTACTGTAATGCGTGGAAAGAGCGTGCAGATTGTTAAAATCGAAGGCTGGGATGATGCTTACAACCTCCAATATGGAACAACAGTAAATGATGCCGTACAACACGCACAGGCTGCAACATGGGGCTCTAATATCGTAGGATGGAATGCTGCAACGACTGATGGGAACAAGGCCTCTGCTTGGGGGGTTGAGTTTATCGGTGGTAGCTATGACCTTGATAAGTTGACCGATGAGTACATCGCTGCTCTTGTTGGCTTGCAGTCAGCATACGATGCAAAGGCTTATGCCGCTGATGCTGAGATTGGTGAGGGCCTTGGCCAATACCAGGGTGATAAGGAGGCTATTGTAACGGTTCTCAATGCCGGCAAGGCTATCCTCGACAAGTCTTTGGTAGAGCAGGCTGCATTGGATGTAGCTGACATCAATAGTGCTGCTGAGGATATTAAGAATGTATCTGAGCTCGCACTCAACATGCCTGCAAAGGGTAAGTTCTATCGTATCAAGAGCGTGAACAGTGGCAACTACGTTACCGCTCCTGCAAACACTGGTGTTCAGATGACCTTGAACGCTGAGGCTTCTGCAAATAACATCCTCTACTGGGATGCTGAGGGGCACTTGCTCGTATATGGTACAGGTTACTATACCAATGGAAAGAACCATGCAAACTATGGCTATAAGGATACCTATGCCGTAGAGGGTGGCAAGACCGGTGTCGCTGGTGCGTACGCCATCAAGCCAAGCACAGCAAACTACTGGCATGACAATGGTGCAAACCTCGATGTATATCAGAATGGTACCCATGCAAACTGCAACTGGACTATCGAAGAGGTAACCACCCTCCCCGTAGCCGTAAGCGCAGCTGGCTATGCTACCCTGTATGCTCCTGTAGCCTTGACTATCCCTGCTGAGGGTGTGACCGTATACACAGCTACTGTAGAGGATGGCTACCTGGCTTTGACTGAGGTAGAGGGCGCTATCCCTGCCAACACCGGTGTTATCATCGAGGCTGCCGAGGGTACATACAACTTCGCTGTAGCTGCCGAAGCGGCTGATGTTGAGAGCGATCTCGTAGGCGCATACGCTAAGTCTGAGAAGAATGCCGAAGCTAAGGTTTACACCTTGCAGAAGCCCACAGATAAGGAAGTTGGTTTCTACCTCTTCAACGGACAGGATGCCAACGAAAACAAGACCTATATCAACGGCTTCCGTGCATGGGTAGAGGTTGCAAATGGTGAGGCTGCTCCCGCTATGTTCAGCCTTGGTCGTGGCGAAGGCACTACATCAATTGACAATGTACAGTTGACAAATGACAATGTAGTGATCTACGACCTCTCTGGCCGTCGCGTAGAGAAGATGGAGAAGGGTATCTACATCGTTAACGGTAAAAAAGTTATCCGCTAAGACACCACATAAATCATAAACCATAAATCATAAATACTGAAATGAACAAGAAAGCATATATCAAACCCGAATTGATGGTAGAAGAGTTGGCTACCGAGTCGCTGATGTTGGTTGCCAGCATGTCACTCAACGAAGAAGGCGGTGAGGAGCAGTCACTCACCAATGGCCGTCGCGGCTCATGGGGCAACCTGTGGGAGAAGTAATCGCTACCCTATAGCCCCTGCGTGGGGCAGATAGAGAAGGAGGGTGTGCCGGTATTCGCGGCACACCCTCTCTTTGTCCCTGGCCGAATACGGATAAAGCGCTACTATTGCCGAAGGCCAATGTGGATAAATGCCACGGAGGTGCGCAGAGGAGCAGTGTTCGGTACCGTGCCTGATGGACGTTTATGAACTTTTACCACAAAATAACATACTCTTTGCCGATAAATTTGTATCTTCGCGGACGTTTACACCGGACGACAAACCGGGGAGTTATCAAGCTTGCTTGAATAGCCGGGGTGCGAAGGGGGACAACTGTAAGTGAATTGACGACTATGGCCAAGAACGGAACATTGCTTTGGATTGACGATGAGATAGAACTGCTGCGTGCGCACATCCTCTTCCTTAAGGGGAAAGAGTATGAGGTAGATACCGCCACGAATGGGCGTGATGCCCTGGACCGCTGTCGCGAACGCAGCTACGACCTCATCCTGCTCGACGAGAATATGCCTGGACTCACCGGGTTGGAGACACTTACCCGCATCAAGGAACTGCATCCCACCCTGCCTGTGGTGATGGTGACCAAGAGCGAGGAGGAGGACATCATGAACCAGGCCATAGGAGCCAAGATTGCCGACTACCTCATCAAGCCCGTAAACCCCAACCAGATACTCCTTATCCTGAAGAAGAATATCCACAAGAAGGATATCATCACCGAAACCGTCAACACCAGCTACCAGCAGAATATGGGACGCATAGCCATGCAGATCAATGATGCGGCCACGCACGAGGACTGGGTGGAGGTGTACAAGACACTCGTGCACTGGGAACTGGAGTTGGAGCATGCCGACAACAACATGAGCGAGATGCTGCGTATGCAGAAGGCGGAGGCCAACAACCTCTTTGCAAGGTATATAAGAAGAAACTATGAGGGGTGGTTTGGCGCCCTCAATTTCCCCCGAGGGGAAGCTTCCGGCCCTCGCGGCACATCAGTCACCCCTCCTCGGGAGGAGCGGGGGGGTGACCAACCTCTTATGTCCCCCCATCTCTTCCGCGACCGTATCTTCCCTCTGCTCGACCAGAAGGAGAAGGTGGTGCTCATCGTGTTCGACAACTTCCGCTACGACCAGTGGAAAGTGATCAGTCATGAACTTAGTGGAGGCTTCTCCTTCGATGAGGAACTATACTATAGCATATTGCCCACGGCTACGCAATATGCCCGCAATGCTATCTTTTCGGGACTTATGCCCAATAAGATTGCCGAGATGTTTCCCGACCTTTGGGTCGATGAGGATGAGGAGGAGGGCAAGAACCTCAATGAGGCTCCACTCATACAGACGCAGATAGACCGCTATCGCCGCCGCGACACTTTCTCGTACCATAAGATCAACGATGCGCAAGGTGCTGAAAGGCTGGTGACGCAGTTTCATCAGTTTGCCGGATACGACCTCAATGTTGTGGTAGTCAACTTTATCGATTTGCTCAGCCATGCCCGCACCGAGTCGAAGACTCTGCGCGAATTGGCTGCCGATGAGGCTGCCTACCGCTCGGTGACCGCCACGTGGTTCCGTCACTCCCCGCTGAGGGAACTCTTCGACCTCTTGGCCGAGAGCGATTACAAGGTGGTGATCACGACCGACCACGGCAGCATACGGGTAAACAGTCCCGTCAAGGTGGTGGGCGACCGCAAAGTCAATACCAACCTGCGCTACAAATTGGGCAAGAACCTCAGCTACAATGCCCGTGAGGTGTATGAGATAAAGGATCCGCGCAAGGTGCTCCTGCCTGCACCCAACGTGAGCACAGCCTATATCTTCGCTTGGGGCGACAGCTTCTTTGCCTATCCCAACAACTATAACCACTACGTGTCGTACTACCGTGACACCTTCCAGCACGGAGGTATCTCCATGGAGGAGATGATAGTGCCTCTGGTTACGCTGACACCGAAGAAAAGATAAGATTCTGCCATGCAAATAAGAATAGAAAATCTCGACGGCATCCAAGCCGCAGCACAAGAGTTTATTGCCCAGATGGGTGACAGCCGTATCTTTGCCTTCTATGGCGCTATGGGCGCAGGCAAGACCACCTTTGTGAAGGCCCTTTGTGAAGCGATGGGCGTGACCGACACGGTGAACTCGCCCACCTTTGCCATTGTCAATGAGTATGACACCCCTTCGGGTCGCCCCATCTATCACTTTGACTTCTACCGCATCAAGCGCTTGGCCGAAGTGTACGACATGGGCTACGAGGACTACTTCTATGGTCGTGGCCTCTGCTTCATCGAGTGGCCCGAGCTAATCGAGGAACTGCTGCCCGAGGAGACCGTCAAGGTCACCATCGAAGAGCAACCCGACGGCAGTAGGGTGGTGCGTTGGTAGTGCGTCTTGCTGAGAAAAAAGAAAAAAAACGAGGTTAATTCTCCTTTTTTGATTACTTTTGTGCCAAATTTGGGTAACGTGTGCTCATGCGCTTCCTGAGATTGGCACTTATTATGGCATAGCGTATATGAAACAGAAGAAAAAGAGGGTCGTGGACATACAGTTCGTGACGGCGTGTATCAGCACTTCGTTAGTGTTGCTGCTGCTTGGCTCGGTGGTGATGGTAGTGCTTACGGCAGGTCGCCTGTCTGACCATGTGAGGGAGAACCTGGAGCTGTCGCTCCTGCTGGCTGATGATGCCAAGACGGAGGAGGTGAACCGTATCGTCCGTCACGTGGAGGCGCAACGCTACACCAAGGAGCTGCGCTACATCTCGAAAGAGGAAATACTGGCCGAGCAGACAGCCTCGATGGGGCTGGACCCCACGGAGTTTCTCGGATATAACCCCTACACGGCATCCATCGAGGTGAAGCTCAAGGCCGAATATGCCAATACGGACAGCATCATCCCCATCAAGAACTGCCTGATGCGCTATACGCAGATACGCGAGATATCCTATCCGAGCGAGCTGATGGACAATGTGAACGAGAACATACGCAAGATCAGTGCCTTGCTGTTGGCATTGGCATTGGTTCTGTCGCTCATATCCTTTGCGCTGATCAACAATACCATTAAACTGACCATCTATTCGCAGCGTTTCTTGCTGCATACGATGAAGCTTGTGGGGGCAAGCTGGGCATTTATACGCCGTCCCTTCCTGATGCGCAACTTGGGTATCGGTATCGCGTCGGGCATCTTGGCCAACGCATTGATCGGTGGCGGCATCTATCTGCTGCTTGCTCACGAACCTCAGCTCGCTCACCTCTTTACCGTGCAGATACTGGGCATTGTGGGGGGAGCGGTGATGCTGTTTGGTATACTCATCACCTTGCTGTGTGCCTATGTGTCTATCAACCGTTTCCTGCGGATGAAGGCAGGAGACCTGTATTATATATAATGAGGAAGGCTGGACGAATGCTTCTGGAAGCAATCGTTGACCGTTGTCTGTAGTCCGTTGTCGATAAGAACTAAAAAAACAAGAAACAATATGAAAGAGAAATTCGCCCTTGGCAAGACCAACTTTATTCTTATAGGAATAGGAGTGATGATTATTATAGTCGGACTGCTGCTGATGACCGGCCCCAGCTCTACGGAAACTCACTTCGAACCGGATATCTTCAGCACACGCCGTATCGTGGTGGCACCCATCGTATGCTTTGTGGGATTCGTGTTTATGATATTCGCTATCATGTTCAAGTCGAAGAACAAGGAAAAAGACAACCAATAATATCCCTATACGCTATGAATGTATTTGAGACCATCGTCATCGCCATCGTTGAAGGCTTGACCGAGTTCCTTCCCGTATCTTCTACGGGCCACATGATTATTGCCCAGAACCTCTTGGGGGTAGAGAGTACCGACTTCGTCAAGGCTTTCACCTTCATCATCCAGTTTGGTGCTATCCTTTCTGTGTTGGTGCTCTATTGGAAGCGTTTCTTCCAACTTAATCGTACGCCTGTTCCCGAGGGAACTCCAGTGGTGAAGCGCTTCCTGCACAAGTATGATTTCTATTGGAAGCTCTTCATAGCCTTTATCCCTGCAGCCGTGTTCGGCTTGCTCTTCAGCGATGCTATTGATGCCATGCTCGAGCGGGTTGAGGTGGTGGCAGTGATGCTTATCATCGGCGGTGTATTCATGATCTTCTGTGACCGCATATTCAACAAGGGCAGTGAAGATACGGTGCTTACCGAGAAGCGGGCCTTCATGGTGGGTCTCTTCCAATGTATCTCAATGATACCGGGTGTGTCGCGCTCGATGGCAACCATCGTGGGCGGTATGTCGCAGCGCTTGACCCGTAAGGCTGCTGCCGAGTTCTCCTTCTTCCTTGCTGTACCCACCATGCTTGGTGCTACGGTCTACAAGGTGTATGACCTCATTAAGGAGGGCGGCACAGAGATTATTACCGACAACATCTCTACGCTGTTGATCGGTAATGCGGTCGCTTTCATCGTGGCACTGCTGGCTATCAAGTTCTTCATTAACTTTGTCACCAAATATGGTTTCAAGGCCTTTGGCTGGTATCGTATCGTGGTGGGAGCACTTATACTCATCCTGCTCTTCACGGGGCATAACTTGACTATCGCCTGATGGACTTCAAAGCAGGAGAGATTATTTGTATCAACAAACCCTATACGTGGACCTCGTTTGCTGTAGTGAACAAGGTGCGCTACTTGCTGTGCAGGAAAATGGGGGTAAAGAAGCTCAAGGTAGGGCATACCGGAACGCTCGATCCCTTGGCTACCGGTGTGATGATACTCTGTACGGGTAAGGCCACAAAGCGTATCGAGGAGTTCCAATACCAGACCAAGGAGTACGTGGCACATATCCGTCTGGGAGCTACTACGCCATCGTACGACCTGGAGAAACCTATCGATGCTATCTATCCCACGGAGCATATCACTCGTGAATTGGTGGAGGAGACCCTGAAGGGCTTCATCGGTACCATTGAGCAGGTACCTCCCTCGTTCTCGGCCTGTATGGTCGACGGCAAGCGTGCCTACGAGCTGGCCCGCAAGGGTGAGGAGGTGCAGCTGAAGGCCAAGACACTCGTCATCGATGAGATAGAACTGATGGAGTGCAATCTGCCGGACATCGTCATCCGGGTAGTATGCAGCAAAGGTACATACATCCGTGCCTTGGCACGGGACATTGGCGAGGCTTTGCATAGCGGGGCACACCTCACGGGGCTGGAGCGCACACGGGTAGGCGATACCACACTCAAGGACTGCATGGATATAGAACAGTTTACCGAGTGGTTAGAGCACGTGCAACTTACCGGAGAACCGAATACAATCGAGAACTAACATAAAAAACTCTACAATATGAAGCTTTCACAATTCTATTTCAACCTTCCCGAGGAACGTATCGCGCTGGAGCCGACTTTTCATCGCGACGATTCCAAGTTGATGGTCGTACATCGCAGTACCGGTGAGATCGAGCACCGATTGTTCAAGGAGGTACTCGACTATTTTGACGAGGGCGATGCCTTCCTCTTCAACGATACCAAGGTATTCCCTGCCCGCCTCTTCGGTAATAAAGAGAAGACGGGTGCCCGCATCGAGGTGTTCCTGCTGCGTGAGCTCAACGAGGAGTTCCGCTTGTGGGATGTGCTCGTTGACCCTGCCCGCAAGATTCGTATTGGCAACAAGCTCTACTTCGGTGACGACAATGCCATGGTAGCTGAGGTCATCGACAACACGACCTCGCGTGGCCGTACGCTGCGTTTCCTCTACGATGGCGATCATGATGAGTTCAAGCAGGCACTCTATGCACTCGGTGTGGCTCCGCTGCCCTATTATATCAACCGTGAGGCTACGGAGGAGGATTTCTCGCGCTTCCAGACCATCTTTGCCCGGAACGAAGGAGCTGTGACCGCTCCTGCTGCAGGATTGCACTTTAGCCGCGAACTGATGAAGCGCATGGAGATCAAAGGTATCGAGCCTGCCTACGTCACCATGCACATCGGCCAAGGCAACTTCCGCGATATCGATGTGGAAGACCTCACCAAGCATAAGACTGACTCGGAGCAGATGTTCGTAGAGCGTGAGGCCACGGAGATTGTCAATGGTGCTAAAGATAAGGGGCATAAGGTCTGCGCTATCGGCACATCGGTGATGCGTGTGCTGGAGACTGCTGTCGGTGCCGATGGCCGCCTCAAGGAATATGAAGGCTGGACCAGCAAGTTCATCTTCCCTCCCTACGACTTCCGCTTTGCCGACAGCCTCATCACCAACTTCCACATGCCGTATTCCACCATGCTGATGCTCACCGCTGCATACGGAGGCTACGACCTCGTGATGAAGGCCTACGATGTAGCCTTGGAGGGTGACTACCGATTCGGTGCCTACGGTGATGCCATGCTTATCATCGACTGATGATTGCTTACCTCGGTATAGGAACAAACTTGGGCGACCGCACTGCCAATCTACACCGTGCGGTGGACAGGATAAACGAGCAGGCAGGCCATGTGCTTGCTTGCTCGTCGTTTATCGAGACCGAGCCGTGGGGATTCTCGTCTGATAATGCTTTCCTCAATGCTGTGGTGGAGATTGATACCCCGTATACTCCTCACGAACTCCTGCGCATGACACAAGAGATAGAGCGTACAATGGGGCGCAAGCACAAGAGTGTCGATGGTGTCTATAAGGACCGTATCATCGACATTGATATTCTGCTATACGGAGACCTCACCGTCAATGATGCCCAGCTCACGATTCCCCATCCGCTGATGTGGCAGCGACGCTTCGTCTACGAACCGTTATGGGAAATTGCACCGCATCTAAAGCAGCGGTGAGAGCAACCGTACCAGCGACTCCCAGAAACGGTTCCACAGCGGACGCTGTTTCCACTCGGCAGGGACGATGCGCGTAGACTGCTGCTGGTCGGCCATGAAGATACGTTTCATGGCCCTCACCACTTCGGGATCGTAGATGAAGGCGTTGATCTCGAAGTTCTGCTCGAAGCTGCGGAAGTCCATGTTCGTAGAGCCCACAGTGACAAAGCTGTCGTCAGCAATCAGCACCTTGGCGTGCAGATAGCCCGGTTCATACTCATAGATTTTCACTCCGGCCATCATCACCTCCTTGTAATAGGAATGCGAAGCGAGGTCGGCCAGTAGGCTGTCGCCACGCTTGGGCACCATGAGCCGGACATCGACACCGGCCAACGCGGCATTGCGCAGTGCCATGAGGATAGGCTCGGTGGGCAGGAAGTAGGGGGTCTGTATATACAGATAATGGCGGCTTTGACCGATCACCTGCAGCAGTCCCTGCATGATGCTCTTCCACTCGCCCATGGGATAGGAGGTGACAATCTGCATGGCGGTGTCGCCACACTGCTTCACTTTGGGGAAATAGACCGGCTCGCTCACCAATATGCGCGAGGCATAGTACCAGTCAACGAAGAACGAGGTCTGCAAGGCGTTCACCGCCATTCCCTCTATACGGATATGCGTATCGCGCCATTTGCCCCATGCGAGTCCCCTGTAGTAACGGTCGGCAATGTTCATGCCACCGATGTAGCCCACCTTGCCATCCACGATCACTACCTTACGGTGGTTGCGGTAGTTGACGCGCCTTGTGAGGGCGGCAAACTTCACTTCACCGAATGGATAGACCTCGATGCCCTCCTGTTGCATGGCACGGAAGAAACTGTTCTTGGCTTTCCATGAACCCACATCGTCGTAGAGCAGGCGCACCTTGACTCCCTGCCGTGCCTTGTCGACAAGCGCATCGCGCAACAGGCGACCTACGGCATCGTCCATGAAGATATAGAACTGCACATGCACATGGTGCTGTGCCGAAGCGATGGTACGCAACATGTCGTGCAGCAGCGCGGGAAAGTCGGTAAAGGGAACCACCTTGTTGCCTGCCAGGAGGTATGCCTGTGCGGCCTGACGCATCATGCGTATCAGCTTCTCATGGGCTGCCGGTGTCTCAGGTGCTGTATAGTCCTTGTAGTTGAGCAGCGGCTCCTTCATTAGCCGCGACAGGCTGCGCCGCCCGATAATCCTCTCCTTGCGCATATCCATACCGAAAAGCAGATAGAGCACAAAGCCTATGATAGGCAAGAACACCAACACCATAACCCACGCCAAGGTCTTCACCGGATTGCGGTTCTCGGTGATGACCACAATGATGGTGCTCACCCAGACGATGACAAACAGCACCTCCAGGATGTGGGTTATGGTAGTGGATGTGGCAATCAAAGGTATCATGTCGGCTGCTTTTAATGCTCTCTCAGTTCAAGTATATCTGAACTCCAGTCCAGACGGCTCTGAACTCCAGTCCAGACGGCTCTGAACTCCAGTCCAGACAGCTCTGAACTCTAGTTCAGACGGCTCTGTACTCCAGATTCGGTGGGGATGAGACAAGAAAGGCCACCATACGATTATGTATTGGCGGCCTATTCTGTTTCCTAAAGAGAAGGTTTACTTTGCTGCCTCGAGAGAAGCCTTGCGGAACTCCTTCATCATCTTCTCGAGTTCGAGAGAAGCCTTGCGGGCACGAGTACCGGCTGCCTTGTTACCTTTTTCTACTTGGAGAGCTGCGTCTGTAGCGAAAGCTGCATACTTTTCCTGGATTTTTTCAACGAGTTCTTTCATATTCTCTTAGATTTTAATAGTATTACGGATGCAAATATAATAAAAATCAAAACATTGCAAGCATTTTTGGAAAAGAAATCAAAAAAAAGTGCTTTTTTTTCTTTACATAAAGCCAAAACCTCCGCCAAAACCGCCTCCAAAGCCCATTCCAGGCCCTCTCATGGGTGGTGCAAAACCACCACCGCGAGGTCCGTCCATAGGTGCAGGCGGCATCGCTTGTCCGCCTTGACTGCGTGCCTCCCTACGCGACTCCTTGTCGCCAAAGAGATTGAGTTTATAGATGAAGTGCACCATGAAGTAGCTGTTCACCGTATTGTACCACGTATCGCTTCGCATGGTGGCGTTGACGATACGGCTCACGTTGCTCTGTTGCCCGAGGATATCGAAGAACTGCACACTGACGGTAACTGCGTTCTGTGCAAGGAAACTCTTCGACAGCTGTGCGTTCCAGATGAGTTCGTCGGTATTGAACTCCGGGTCGCTGAATCCTCGGCGGCTGTTCATGCCGATGTCGGTAGAGATCTTCAGGTTCCACCAAGGCAGACTGATGTTGGTCGACGGACCATACGAGAAGATATACGTGTCGAGGTTGGCCGTGGGCTGCAGGTCGTTACGGGCGCGGTTATAGTTGATCGCGCCTTGCAGCGTGATTTCAAGCCAATCGTTCTGATAGGTTCCCGACAGACGTTCCGAAAGTGTCACCGAACGGGTGGCCGTAATCGGGAAGTCACCATTCCGGTCAAAGGAGATCCCAGGGGTCATCGTACGCAAATATCCCTCCTGGTAGCTATATCCGGCATTGGTCGACGAACTCACCTTGTATCGTTGGTTGGGCAATGCCGTGTTGTAGGCAATGCCGGCATTGGCATTCCAGTTGCTCCACCATCCGTCGAGATTGGTAGGCTGCGAGATGCGTCCACCCGTATCTTCATTGTAGGAGATCTTGTTGACGATGCTGTTGAGGGTGTTGTTGAAACGCAGGTTGGCCGAGATGTTCTGCAAGCGCTCGACGTTGAAGTCCTGGAACTGCACGTTGAGGCTATTGTTGAAGGTCGGTTTCAGCCCGGGGTTACCCATCGTGATGTTCAGTGGGTCGCTGTTGTCTGTGATGGGGAGCAGGTCGGTCATCGAGGGTTGGCTGGTTCGTCCCCGGTAGTTGATACGCAAGCTGGTCTGTTTGCTCCAGCGGTAGCGGAAGTGCATTGTAGGGGTAAAGTTGAAGACAGTGCGCACGGTGTCAATGTCTACTTTCATATACTTGTAGCTCATCTTACTGCGTTGGGGGAGTAGGGTGAATCCTACATTCATGGTATACTTGTCGCGTATGAAACGCAGCTGGGCAGTAATGTCATGGTCGAAGTTCTCGTATGTGGCGATGCGGCTGAGCTCTTCGCTCCGGTAGCGCTCATAATCATCGGGAAGAACCCAGTCGGGCAATTGCCAGTGCCAGTCGTCAAGCTTGGCCGGCAGTTCGTAGGTGGAGCGTTGGCTGTCGTTGTAGCGATAGCTGAACTGGTAGCTGAGTTGCAGGAAGGTAGCTTTCCACAACGGCTCGCTCCACATGGCACGGGCGTTGTAGTTGTACGATACCGAGGGCGTAGTATTGTAGCGGTTGATGGTATCGTTGCTGTAGCTCTTGTAGAATCGGGTATACGAGGCCGAACTTGAATGGTTCTCGCTGCTGCTATATCCTCCTCTGAGGCTGAGCGTAAGGTTGCGCCCCTTGTTGCCGAACCGGCGGTTTAGTTGCAGGCTTCCGTTCAGCGATGTGCTTTCGCTGGCTCCTCCCGACTGGCGGCGGCTATAGTTGATACGGCTGCTGTCGGCATCCATCCAGTCTTCGTCTAAAGGCTCGTAGCCTTCATGGGCAAACTCATTGTCGAGAATATCGTAAGGGTCTTTGTCGAACGTAGCCGACTCGGTTGTCGATGCATTGCTCGATTGCGAATACCCTACACTGGGACGGAAGATGATGTTGGTCATCGTGTCGGGACGCCACTGAAGGCGGAGATCGGCGTTGACGCGCAGATTACGGTTGTCGGCAATGCTGCTGTTGTTCGAGAACGAGTTGTCTCTGCCTTCAGAGAGGAAAGTCTCCGATGTCGTCTGGCTCTGCACGTCGGAGTTGTTGTGGAAGAAGCGCAGACCGCCTCCTATCTGGAACTGGTACTTGTTCTTTTCTATCTCTTCGCCCAAGTTCTTGGCTAAGGAGAGTCCGCCCATCGAACTTTGGTTCATACCGTTTCCACCACCGCGCCCTCCGCGTCCTCCGCCACCGGGGAAGCTTCGGTCGTTGATGTTGTTTGTTGATAGGATTACCGAGTAGTGCTCATTCTCCTTGAAACGGTTTACCATGCCCTTCACGGTGTAGAGGTTATGGATGTCGTACTTGACCTCCTGTGTGGGACGGCCGTAGCCCACGTCGATGTTCGAGAACCACCCCTTCTTGGCATCCTCCTTCACGGTAAGGTCGAGCACCAGCTCCTCCTCGCCGTCGTCGATACCCGTCATCTCGGCCAGGTCGCTCTTCTTCTCATAGCTCTTCACCTTCTTTACCATGCTGGCCGGCAGGTTCTTCATGGCGATGCTCTTGTCATCGGAGAAGAACTCCTTGCCATCGACAAGGATCTTTGACACCGTCTTGCCGTTGTAGGTCACCGTGCCGTCATCGGCCACCTCATAGCCTGGCAGTTTGCGGATGAGCTCTTCGAGCATCGAGCCTTCGGCCACACGGAAAGTCTCGGCATTGAATATCACCGTGTCTTCCGAAACCTGCACCTGTGCCATCTGTGCCTCGATGACCGTCTCTTTCAAGAGCAGTGCATCAGTCTTCATACGAATGGAGTCGAGCTGTACGCGACGTGTGTCTTCCGCTACGGTAAAGTTGCGGTACTCGTCGCCATAGCCTACGAATGACACCTTCACGGTGTACTTGCCGAGGGGGAGTCGCCCCTCAAGCTCGAAGCGTCCCCTCATATCTGTCGTAGCACCTGTCTGGAACGTACTGTCGGGTAAGGCCAATAGTTGGACGGTAGCTGTCATCACCGCCTCTGCGGTCTCATAGTCGGTGACATCGCCCGTCACCTTCACTTTCCTGTCCTGTGCGGAGGCCATGCCGATGCAGCATACAGCCAGTACGGCCAGGAGCAACTTTTTCTTCATGATGTGTATTGCGTAATTGTTCTTGATTCTCACTATGGGATACTTTAATGAGACTCTTTGAAGAATAAAAGGTTTAATTGTTGCATAAAAAAAGCATACACCGCAGTGTATGCTTTTTTTATGCAACTGTCTCCTTACTCCCATGCCAAGGCGCTGGCTCCAAGCACAGCGGCATCGGAATCCTTGAGCTCCGATACGAGGAGCTTGGTCTTGCCTTTCCAGATGCTGAGTACATTAGCCTCCATGGCCTCGTAGGTAGGCTTCATGATGAAGTCCCCGGCCTTGGTCAGTCCGCCGAAGAGCACGATAGCCTCCGGTGCGCTGAACGCGATGAAGTCCGCCAAAGCCTCACCGAGTACGGTACCGGTGAAGGTGAATACCTCTTGGGCCACTTTATCGCCACGTACGGCAGCGTCGTATACGTCCTTCGAGGTGATGGGACCCTCTAACTCACGCAGCAGGCTGGGCTCATCGGTACAGTCGATAATCTCCTTCACGGTGCGTGCCACACCCGTAGCCGAGCAGTAGGTCTCCAAGCAACCGCAGCGTCCGCATCCGCACTGGCGGCCATTGTGACGGCGTACGATGACGTGTCCCAGCTCTCCGGCAAAGCCGTCGTTACCGTATACAAGTTGGCCGTTGACCACGATACCGCTACCCACACCCGTGCCGAGTGTAATCTCGATGAAGTTCTTCATGCCGCGTGCTGCACCATAGGTCATCTCGCCGATGGCCGCTGCATTGGCATCATTGGTCACGGTGATGGGCACACCGATAGCCTTGTTGAACTCCTCAGCGAGGGGTACGATACCCTTCCAGGGCAAGTTGGCCGAATGCTCGATGTTGCCGGTATAGTAGTTGCCATTGGGAGCACCTATACCCATACCTTTGATCTTTTCTATTCCTCCCACGTCTTCAATCATCGGAATCAGTTTCTCTGCTACGGCAGCTACATATTCACTGAACTCCTTGTAAGCCTGGGTCTTGATAGAGTCTACGCTAAGAATGTTTCCACGAGCATCCACGATACCGAACACGGAGTTGGTTCCGCCGATATCCATGCCCACTACATAAGGTTTGTCCATAATGGTATTTGTTTTAAGTTGTTTGGTTTTTGGGTATTAGAACAGGTAGGCTACAGAAACTTGTAACGTCGCTGACTTGATGTTTGCAGATGCCTGCTTGGCTTTGTCTACTGTGCCGCTAAGTTTCTCAAAAGCACCAGCACTGATGTTCTGGCCATTCTTTATGTTTTCGACATTTTCAAGTTCTGAGGCATCGATGGTCGTGAAGTCAGCTGTTTTTCCCCAAGGAATGTTATAGTTGATACCCACCTGCAAGTGGTTGAGAAGTGTTGCACCTACACCCACGTTGATGCTCAGTGTAGACTTCTCCAGTACGTATGCCTGTACATTTCCAGTTGTCTGGTTGTTAATCTCATTAAGCTTGATATTGTTGAACACCTTGGTTGTCTCGCCCACGTTGAATCCAAACTCGGGACCAGCAGCAATGAACACGTTAGCAATATTACCCAATCCGAAAGCGTATTTCAGATTCAAAGGAATCTGAAAACTATTCTGCTTGAAAATCTCGCCCTCACTGAACTCCATACCCTTCTGTGAGTACAACGCTGCTACCTCAACACCGAACCCGAGGAGCGGTATGCGCAGTTCGGCCTTAGGGCCGATGAAGAACCCCGTATAACTATCTTTATTCATAACTTGTTCCTTGTTCATTCCTTTCAATGCTGAAAGGTCGTTATTGACAAGGTTTACACCGCCCTTGATACCCCAGCTGAACTGAGCCTGTGCGGGAGTGGCCAACAGCAGTGCTACTGCCATCATGGCCATGCATGTGATTTTTTTCATAATGATGTTGTTGTAATATGTTTATTCGTCTGCAAATTTAGTGTATGCCGAGAGAAAACGCAAATTTCAACGGGTGAATGTTGTGGAAAAGTTGCTTTTCTATAGCTGAGCAAGCCCGAAATTCAAAGAACTTGCGTTCCGGTGTATAATCTCTGCCCCATACGTTCTGTGGTCTAAGGTATTGGCTGCGTGAGCAGATGGCGTATGTTGGCATCTACATGTTGTTGGAGAACACTACAGGGCATACCGGTTTGCTCGCTCATAAGGGCATAGACGGCGTTGATGTCGCTGTGCTCGTCGCTCTCGAGGAGGAGTTGGGGGAGGGGGATGGCCTTGGCGAGTGGGGTGTCGTGCCGGTAGCCTATGCTGACGTATATCCCGGCTCGGGTAAGCTGCTGCCATTGCTCCGATCCGCCACGGTAGCCGTGGATGACCCAGGGTCGTGTGGGCTTCAGCTCCTTGCGGATGGCTATCAGTTCATCGATGGCTTTCACGCAGTGGATGATGAGGGGCTTACGCAGCAGTTCGCTCAGTCGTACGTGCTCGCGGAAGACGGCTGCCTGCACCTCCATGGGGACGTTGTCGTTTATCTTGTCCAATCCTGCCTCGCCGATCATCACCACCTGTGGGTGCAGGGCCATGACGAGGAGCTTGGCCATCTGGGTACGCCAGTCGTCACGGATGTCCCAGGGGTGCAGTCCTACGGAATAGAGGTGGCTGGGGAGAGGATTGAAAGCATCGGGCGTGAGCTGCACGATGGCTGTGCCGGGTGTGGCAGGGTGGTGATGGGTGTGGAGGTCGCAGATCATGGGTATTGGCATTGTGGCCGCTTAGGGTACGGGATCGTAGCCCGAGCCGCCCCAAGGATGGCAACGGAGGATTCGGCGTATGGCAAGGTAGAGGCCGCGGAAGGGACCGTGCTTCTTCAGCGCCTCGATGGCATACTGTGAGCAGGTGGGGGTGTAGCGGCACGAGGGGGGCGTGAGTGGTGATATGCAGGCCCGGTAGAAGTATATCGGGAGCAGCAGGATGAAGGTCAGGAGGCGCTTGACGAGTCTCATAGTGCTTCGCCGATTTTATCCAACAGGCGCACCATGCGCTTTTCGATATAGTCGGTAGACTCTATCTGTGGCGACACGTAGACGAAGGCGATAAGCAGTCCCTCTCCGCGCTCGGCCATGCGGCTGGTGAGGGCATGCTTGTGCTTGCGGTATGCCTCGCGCAACTGGCGCTTCACGCGGTTACGGTCTACGGCATCGTGAAACCGCTTCTTGGGTACGCTGATGAGTACCGACACGCCTTGCTGTGCCGTAGGCTCCACGGGGAGGAAAACGGCACGTATGGGGTAGGCCGATACGGAACGGTTGTCGCCTTGGAAGAGGCGGTCCATCAGGATGCGGCTGCATAGGCGCTCGCTTTTCTTGAAGGTATGGCGTACGGTGTGTGGCATGGGACGGGGTGTGATGGAATGCTTTCTAAAATGTCATTCTGAGCGCAGTGAAGAATCTCTGGTGCTTTGTTGTAAGATTCTTCGCTATGCTCAGAATGACAAGGAACGTTACCTCAAAGGGTTTATGGTGATGATATCTTTTGTTATTTGTTGGTCTTGGCTAAGTGTTGCTCAAGTGCCATGGTCATAGACGGGGCTTCTGCGGTGGGAGCCTCGAGGTCAAGGCGCAGACCTGCCTCCTTGATGGCTGCTGCTGTAGAGGGACCGAAGCAGGCTATCTGCATGTCGCCTTGGACGAAGTGGGGGAGGTTCTCCTTGAGTGATACGATTCCTGAAGGGCTGAAGAAAATCATCATGTCATATCCCTCCAGTTCGCCTGATTCGAATGTATGGCTCACGGTGCGGTACATTACGGCCTCGGTGTGCTGTAGGTTGGCTTCATCGAGCATTCCAGTAATCTCGTTGTTGTGTACGCTTGACAAGGGTACAAAGTATTTCTCGGTCTTGTGCTTCACCATGAGGGGAAGCAACGTCTCCATTTTCCCGTTGGTACCGTAAAAGACCTTGCGCTTGCGGTACTGTACGTATTTCTGTATGTACAGGGCAATGGTCTCTGACACGCAGAAGTACTTCATTGTTTCGGGTACTTGCACGCGGAGTTCTGTACATAGGCCGAAGAAGTGGTCGATAGCATGGCGCGAGGTGAATACGATGGCGGTGTGGTCAGCTATGTTGACCCGTTGCTGACGGAACTCTTTAGCACTGAGAGCTTCTACTTTGATAAACTGCTTGAAGTCAATCTCTACGCCATATTTTCGTGCTATGTCAAAATAGGGCGATTTGTCTGACGTAGGCTTGGGCTGCGATACGAGAATCTTTGTTATTTTCAAGGTCTTCAAATGTTTACGTACAACGTTATTCTACAAAAAGAACCAATGCCTTGCCTGCTATAAGCAAGGGGATTAGTTCGAGGGCACAAAGGTACAAAAATAATTGCAAAATGCCATGTCTTTTGCCCGAAAAGATGTGGAAAGCCTTGTACAGCAAGCAGAGCTCGAGCAATGTAATACATGCTGTAAGTAGCGGAAGGATGGTGGAAGGGGCAAGGTCGAAACATACGGTAACCATGGCCGAGAAGTATAGGGGAATGCTCGAGAGAATAACCCAGTTGGAGTAGCTGCGCTCCCAGGCTGTCAGTGTGGCCTGGTCCATGAAGATGCGGTCAGTAGCTGCAAACAACGATGTTCGGAACAGGTGCAGTAGAGCTACCGAGATTGTAAAGAGCAACCACAAGAGACTGCTTGGGAGAGCTGTCTGCGAAGAACCTTCTGAGACATAAGCTGTCAGCATAAGCCCCGCAGAGGAAAAGGTGACAATGTACATCCCCATACGCATGTAGGCAACGTTGGTGGTCCGTATGTTTTCAATACTGTTCTCGCGAGGGAGGAAAAAACTTCTCAGTAGCCGTGAAAGGAAATGTTTGCGGTCCGACATTACCATAGCAAGGATAAGCCCACATACGATGATGCCGCTGACCATAAGGTCATCGGTGTAGAATGGTTGTGCGGCAGGGATGCTCTGTACCCGCTCTGTCAGTGCTATGGAATCTGCAGTATTCATTGCCTCATTCGTTGTGCAACTGTCAGATTGCAGCGTATCCGCGCATGCGGCCGTTCCAAGCAGGGGTGGTGAACAGCAGGTCTATTGCTTCGTCTGGTGTAGTGGCAACTTTCCAGATGTCGCCATGGATGTCGCGCATGAAGTCTTCGTCTATGGCTTGTCTCAACTGTGCCAGCAAGTGGTCGTAGTAGCCGTCAATGTTGAGGATGATGATGGGGTTGAGGTAAAGGCCGAGCTGTTTCCAGGTGATGATTTCAAGCAGTTCTTCCAATGTGCCGCATCCTCCGGGCAGGGCGATGACACCATCGGAGAGCTTGGCCATCATTTCCTTGCGCTCGTGGATCGTACGTGTCTCAATCAGTTCGGTGAGCCCCGTGTGATGCCATCCCTCTTCCATCATGAAGGTGGGGATGATACCGGTTACTTTACCTCCTGTAGCAAGGGCTCCCTCTTCTACGGCATTCATCAAACCTTGGTTGCCGGCACCGGTGATGAGGCGAAGCCCTTTTTGGGCAATCAAGCGCCCAAGTTCTTCGGCTGCACGGAAGTATTTCTCGTCAATCTGTGTGCTCGAGGCACAGTATACGCAAACGGAATTCATTGGAGGGAAAAGTTAAGAGTGAAGAGTTAAGAGGGAAGAAGTGGATTACCGGATAGCAACTCTTCACTTTTCCCTTTTAACTCTTCACTAATTATTTAGTATCTATAGTGTTCTGCCTTGTAGGGACCCTCCACCTTCACGCCGATGTAGTCGGCCTGTGCCTGGGTGAGCGTGGTGAGGTGTACACCAATGCGCTCCAGGTGGAGGCGTGCCACCTCTTCGTCGAGGTGTTTGGGTAAGCGGTACACGTCGATGGGGTAATCCTTGCCGAAGAGTTCAATCTGCGCCAACGTCTGGTTGGTAAACGAGTTGCTCATCACGAATGAGGGGTGGCCGGTGGCGCAGCCGAGGTTTACCAGACGGCCGTCAGCCAGCAGGATGATGCTGTGCCCGTCGGGGAAGTAGTAGCGGTCCACCTGCGGCTTCACATTCTCGCGACGTATGCCGGGATAGTTCTTCAGTGCCTCCACCTGTATCTCGTTGTCGAAATGGCCGATGTTGCACACGATGGCCTGGTCGGGCATCTGTGTCATGTGATCGATGCGGATGATGTCGATGTTGCCGGTGGTGGTGACGAAGATGTTGCCTTGTGTGCAGGCTTCCTCCATGGTTACTACCTGGAAGCCTTCCATGGCCGCCTGCAGGGCGCAGATGGGGTCGATCTCGGTAACAAGTACACGGGCTCCGTATGAGCGGAGGCTGTGTGCACAGCCCTTACCCACATCACCGTAGCCGCATACCACGGCCACCTTGCCGGCAATCATCACGTCGGTAGCGCGCTTGATGCCGTCGGCCAATGACTCGCGGCAGCCGTAGAGGTTGTCAAACTTGCTTTTGGTCACCGAGTCGTTGACGTTGAAGGCAGGGAACAGCAACTTGCCCTCCTCCTTCATCTGGTAGAGGCGGTGTACGCCTGTGGTGGTCTCCTCACTCACGCCACGCACCTCCTTGGCTATGGAGGTCCACAGCCCGGGCTGCTCGGCAAGCACACGCTTGAGGATAGCCTTCAGCTCGGCCTCGTCTTCACCACCCGAGGGGGTATCGAGTACGGCGGCATCCTTCTCGGCATCTACACCGAGGTGTATCATCAGGGTGGCATCGCCACCGTCATCGACAATCATGTTGGGGCCCATGCCGTCGCCGAAGTTCAGTGCCTGTAGGGTACACCACCAATAGTCGGCAAGTGATTCACCTTTCCATGCGAATACGGGTACGCCAAGGTCGGCAATGGCTGCCGCTGCGTGGTCCTGTGTGGAGTAGATGTTGCATGAGCACCAGCGCACCTCAGCACCGAGTGCCTTAAGGGTCTTGATGAGCACGGCGGTCTGTATGGTCATATGGAGTGAGCCCATCACGCGAGCTCCCTTGAGGGGCTTGCTGGTGCCATATTTCTCTTGCAAGGCCATCAGTCCCGGCATCTCGTGCTCGGCCATGTCGATTTCTTTGTGTCCGAATTCGGCCAGGCTCATGTCGGCCACTTTGTACGGAAGGGTTGAAAACAGTTGTTCGTTCATATTGGTTATATTTGTCATGTCATCCTGAGTGAAACGAAGGGTCTCCCATCGTGCTATGCGAGATTCTTCCTGTCGTCAGAATGACAATAGGATTTGTGGATTCTTTTACTTATTCTCCTGCTTGCAGACGCCCGAGGTTTGACTTCTCCATCTGGCTGCGGGCATAGTCGAGGGTGACTTCGAAGTGCTTGTCGCCACGTGTGGGGATGTCAAACATGGCATCCATCATGATACTCTCCACAATGCTGCGTAGGCCGCGGGCACCGAGCTTGAATTCGATGGCCTTGTCCACAATGTACTCATACACCTCGGGGGCGAAGGTGAGCTCTACGCCGTCCATCTCGAAGAGCTTCACATACTGCTTCACGATGGCGTTCTTCGGTTCGGTGAGGATAGCCAGTAGCGCCTCGCGCGACAGGGGGTTGAGGTAGGTGAGCACCGGCATACGGCCGATGATTTCGGGGATGAGGCCGAAACTCTTGAGGTCCTGCGGCGAGATGTACTGCATCATGTTCTCCTTGTCGATACGGAGCGTGTTCTGCACCGAGCTGTAACCCACCACGTGAGTGTTGAGGCGCTGGGCAATCTTCTTCTCTATGCCGTCGAAGGCTCCGCCACAGATGAAGAGGATGTTCTTCGTGTCTACGGCTATCATCTTCTGCTCGGGGTGTTTGCGTCCGCCCTGAGGAGGTACGTTCACCACAGAACCCTCGAGCAACTTGAGCAAACCCTGCTGCACACCCTCACCGCTCACGTCGCGCGTGATGGAGGGATTATCGCTCTTACGGGCAATCTTATCAATTTCATCAATGAATACGATACCCTTTTCCGCAGCCTTCACGTCATAGTCGGCCACCTGGAGCAGTCGGGTGAGGATGCTCTCGATATCTTCGCCCACATAGCCTGCCTCGGTGAGCACCGTGGCATCCACGATAGTGAAGGGCACCTTGAGCAGCTTGGCGATGGTGCGTGCCAGCAGTGTCTTGCCCGTACCGGTGCTGCCCACAATAATAATGTTGCTCTTCTCTATCTCCACCTCGTCGGCCTTATCCTCCTGCATGAGGCGCTTGTAGTGATTGTACACCGATACGGAGAGGTATCGCTTGGCATCGTCCTGCCCTATCACATATTGGTCGAGGAATGCCTTTATCTCTTGGGGCTTGGGTAGCTTCTTCAGGTCGAGGTCGCCTGCCTTACCGCCCTTCTTGCTGTGCTGCATCGTTTCGCGTGCTATCTCGTAGGCCTGCTCGGCACACTCGTTGCAGATATATCCGCTGACACCGGCGATGAGCATACCCACTTCGGTGTCGGGACGTCCGCAGAAACTGCAGTATTGTCGTTGTTGTTTTGCCATAATTGTAGGGGAGTTAAAGGGAGATAGCGCTTGTGCTTTGGGGGAGTTAAATGCCAAATGTTTTTTCGCGTGCAAGGCATTCGGCATTTACCTCCATTTATCTCCTTCTTACTCCATTTATCTCCTAATCTTATTTTCTCATCAATACCTGATCAATCATTCCGTATTCCTTGGCCTCTTGGGCTGTCATCCAGTAGTCGCGGTCGCTGTCGGCCCACACCTTGTCGAAGGGGGTGTGCGAGTGGTCGGCGATGATGGTGTAGAGCTCGTGCTTGAGCTTCTGTATCTCGCGGGCAGTAATCTCGATGTCGCTGGCCTGACCCTGCACACCGCCGAGGGGCTGGTGTATCATCACACGGCTGTGGGGGAGTGCCGAGCGCTTGCCCTCAGCACCTGCCACGAGCAGCACGGCAGCCATACTGGCAGCCATACCGGTACAGATGGTGGCTACATCGCTGCTGATAAACTGCATGGTATCGTAGATACCCAATCCGGCGTATACCGAGCCGCCGGGCGAGTTGATGTAGATGGAGATGTCCTTGCCATTGTCTACCGAGTCGAGGTAGAGCAGCTGGGCCTGCAGGGTGTTGGCGGTGTAGTCGTCGATCTGCGTGCCGAGGAAGATGATGCGGTCCATCATCAGACGTGAGAACACGTCCATCTGTGTCACGTTGAGCTGACGCTCTTCGAGGATATAAGGGTTGAGGTACTGGCTCTGAGCCTTGAGCACATCGTCGAGCACCATACTGTTCATGCCAAGGTGCTTGGTGGCGTATTTCTTGAAATCTTCCATATTGGTTTGAGTTTTTGAGTTTTTAAGTTTTTGAGTTTGCAAATTGCTTTAGAATAAACATTTACCAACTAAAAAAACTTATAAACTTATAAACTTATAAACTTATAAACTAAAAAGACGGCTGGCCTACGCCAACCGTCTTTCCTATATTATAACAAGTTTCGTAGGCGAAACGTTCTTTGCTTCTTAGAATTATTCAAACATCTTGTTGAACTCCTCGAGGCTTACGCTCTTCTCGTCGAGCTTCACCACCTGCTTCAGGGCAGCAGCGAGACGCACTTCTACAGCGCGGTTCACGAGGTTCTCCATGTTCTCCTTCTTCTTCATTGTCTCGGCAGCGTAGTTGGCGAGCACATCGTCGGGCACATTGGTCATGCCATACTGGGCAAACTGTGCGCGTACGCTCTCCTTGGCCTGCTCCACGAGGTCTTTCTCCTCAATCTTGATGCCAGCTTTCTCTACGAGCTGCTCCTTCACAAGGTGCCATGAGAGTTCCTTCACGGTGTTGGCATAGTGCTCGTTCACATACTCCTCGCCCTTGTCGGGGTTGTTGATGCGCATGATGCGCTTGAGCACGTCGTCGGCAAACTTAAGCTCGCCGATGCGGCCCATGAGGTACTCGCGAACGTCGATGAGGAACTTATAGTCGCTCTCGGG
>JAFQLT010000128.1 GCA_017396545.1 Bacteroidaceae bacterium
AAGGCGTTGCGGCCTACGATGGCCTTGTTGGGCTGTACGGGCATATTCATCAGCGAGCTTACCATGCGGCTCGTGGGGTATATCTTCTGCGTGTTGATATTGGTCTCGATGCCCAGGTCGGGGTGCGTCTTGAATATCATTGCCACCTCCTCCAGTGAGGTGTTGCCGGCACGCTCGCCGATACCGTTGATGGTCACCTCTACCTGACGCGCGCCATTGAGTACACCGGCTACGGTGTTGGCTGTAGCCATACCCAAGTCGTTGTGGCAGTGGGTAGAGAGGATGGCACGTCCGGCAGCGAAAGCATCGACATGCTCGTAGAGGTACTTAATCTTCTCGCCATACTCGTAGGGGGTGCGGAAACCTGTCGTGTCGGGGATGTTACACACCGTAGCACCCGCCTTGCACACCGCCTCGATGACACGGGCCAGGTACTCATTGTCGGTACGTCCTGCATCCTCTGCATAGAACTCTACATCCTCCACGTAGCGCTTGGCATACTTTACCGCTGCTACGGCACGCTCGATAATCTCCTCGGGGGTGCTGTTGAATTTGTAGCGAATGTGTGAAGGACTGGTTCCGATACCAGTGTGTATACGTTTGCGCTTGGCGTACTTCAATGCCTCGGCAGCAGCATCGATATCTTTTTCTACAGCGCGGGTAAGTGCACAGATGGTAGGCCATGTCACCGCTTTGGAGATTTCGATGACCGAGTTGAAGTCACCCGGGCTCGATACGGGGAATCCCGCTTCGATGACATCTACGCCCAATGCTTCGAGCTGCTTGGCTACCTGAATCTTCTCCACCGTGTTGAGCTGACAGCCAGGCACCTGCTCGCCATCGCGTAAGGTGGTGTCGAAGATAAACAATCTGTTGTTGTCCATAAAACCTTAAAGTTTTTGTTCTAATACTAATACTCTATCTGCGAAAATCCTGCTTTCATATCGTTCAATGATACAGGTTCTTGCATTAAGCGGACAAAATTAGCGCAAGGCGAGCGAAAAAGCAAATTTATTTAATTATATTTTCTTTCGACTCACTCCTCGGCAGGGATTAAGAGCTTATTTCTGCCCTTGTTCCTGCATCAGTTGCAATTTTGCTTTTCCCTTTGCTCTGCGAACTTCGTTCCCGAGTTGTCGCCTAATTAAAAGCCATCCCTCTTGTCGCTAACCGGCATTGGAGTAATGAATCGGGGGTGTAGATCCCCGATAGGCATTTTTGTAACGTCCTAAGGCGTTATTCTGCTATCAGCTCCTTGAATGCGGTGAGGAACACGTCGGCCTGTGCCTTGCTGATACCTAATGCGGGGAGCAGGCGTACGGTTGACACGCCAGCGCCACCGGTGAAGATGTGCTTCTCGAAGAGCAGTCGCTTGCGGAAGTCCGATGCTGAACCCTCGATCTCGATACCTATCATCAAGCCGCGTCCGCGTACCTCCTTGATTTGGGGTATCTTCTTCAGCTCGTCGATGAGGTATGCACCCACCTCGGCTGCATTCTTCACGAGGTTCTCCTCGGCAAACACGTCGAGCACAGCGATGGCTGCTGCACATGCCAGATGGTTACCACCGAAGGTGGTTCCCAGCATGCCGGGCCAGGGGGTGTAGTGCGGTGCTATGAGCACGCCGCCGATGGGGATGCCGTTGC
>JAFQLT010000129.1 GCA_017396545.1 Bacteroidaceae bacterium
AGGTTGCAGCCTGCAGCCACAGCCTCCAAGCGACAGCCAAGCTGGGTAGCCAGCGAGCGTCCCTTAGTGAGCAGTTCGAGGCTCACCTCAGCCACGCGGCTCTCTTCCTGTAATTCTAAGTATACGAATAGGTTGTTCATGTTTATCCAATTGTATGGTTCTCCACCAGTTCCACAATCAAATTCTCAATCTCTGCATCGGTGTCGCCCATTGCCTTGCTCTCCTTAGCCTTGAACACGATGTTCTGTATGGCCTTCACCTTGGTGGGTGAGCCCGAGAGGCCGCATTGTGCTACATCGCCATCGATGTCGGCCACACTCCACTCGGTAATCTCGGCATTCTTGTGGGTCATCAGCAACTTGGCATTGCGCGGACGGCAGGGTGCTGCCGAGCCGTTGACGGTGATGACGATAGGCAGGGGACCCTCTACAGTCTCAACGCCTCCGTCGATGTGGCGCTTCACGGTGATACGACCATTCTCTACCTTGAGTATCTGCTCGGCATAGGTTATCTGGGTGAGTCCCAACTTCTCGGCTACCTGCGGACCTACCTGAGCAGTGTCGCCATCGATAGCCTGACGGCCTCCGATGATGATGTCGTACTCGCCTATCTTGCGGATGGCTGTAGAGAGGGCATACGATGTAGCCAAGGTGTCGGCACCGGCAAAGGCGCGGTCGGTGAGCAAGTAGCCACCGTCAGTGCCGCGAAACATGCCTTCGCGCACAATCTCTGCCGCGCGGGGCGGACCCATGGTGAGCACCTTGACCGTAGTACTAGGATACTGTTCCTTGAGGCGCAAGGACTGCTCCAAGGCATTCAAATCCTCGGGATTGAAGATTGCAGGTAGTGCCGCACGGTTGATTGTGCCGTCGGCATTCATGGCATCCTTACCCACGTTGCGTGTGTCAGGAACCTGCTTTGCCAAAACTATAATGTTTAGATTCATAACTATTGAAGACCCTACCCAACCCCCTCCCTCTATGGAGGGGCT
Organism: Bacteroidaceae bacterium; assembly: GCA_017396545.1. GTDB lineage: Bacteria > Bacteroidota > Bacteroidia > Bacteroidales > Bacteroidaceae > UBA1189. The sequence goes on from JAFQLT010000129.1 coordinate 992, forward strand.
TTCGGGCATCGCGGTCATTTAAGTTGTTAATATCCTACTTCTCTAAAACTCCCCTCCATAGAGGGCCGAGGCGGAATGAGCCTCGGTTGCGACGACTGAAGCTTAGCTTCCAAAGGAGTCGAGCTTGCGAGTTTTTGGGGTCCCCTTACATCGCCATTCCGCCATCGACCTGCAGCACCTGTCCGGTGACATAGGCAGCAAAGTCGGAGGCCAGGAAGAGGGCAGCGCCTGCGATATCCTCACCCTCGCCGGCACGGCGCAGAGGTATCTGCTTGGCCCACTCAGCACGCAACTCTTCGCTGAGCTTGCCCGTCATGTCGGTATTGATGAATCCCGGTGCGATTACGTTGGCACGTACGCCACGCGAACCCATCTCGGCAGCGATGCTCTTGGTGAGGCCGATGATGCCTGCCTTCGAGGCCGCATAGTTGCACTGTCCCGCATTGCCGTGTACACCCACTACGGACGACATGTTGATGATGCTACCACTACGCTGGCGCATCATGACAGGTGTGCAGAGGCGGCAGAAGTTGAATGCCGACTTCAGGTTGGCCGAGATTACCTCGTCCCACTGCTGCTCGCTCATGCGCATGAGCAAGGTGTCGCGCGTGATACCCGCGTTGTTTACAAGGATGTCGATACGTCCAAACTCCTTCACCACATCGGCCACAAGAGCCTCGGTAGCGGCATAGTCGGCTGC
>JAFQLT010000130.1 GCA_017396545.1 Bacteroidaceae bacterium
ATACTTTTGATGGGGGCAAAGGTACGAAGAATGCGATACAAGGTGGCAAGGGATATACCATATTTCTTACAGATATCCGTTTTTTTAATGTTGCTGTGGTAGTAAACGCCCACAATCTCCAGACGGAGAGAAGTACTAATTATTCGTGACATAACTTTTTTTGTTGTGTCAACTTATTTAGTACATGTCACAAAGGGGCGTAAAGCCTTGCAAAATCTTGCGATGTTTATGATATGTCTTTTGCTGATTTCAGCTTCAGATAGAATCCTTCGACCAGACGGATGTACTCCGAAGTATAGCGGCGTTGAGTATCTTGAATATGCAACGTATTGATTGTATGAGCTCCCCCCTCCCGCGTAAAAGCCATAAGCATACGCTTGGGCTTGCCTCCCTCAACCGGTACAACGACGGTCTGGCGCGTGGCAAAGAGGCCATGACAGGCAGCACTGACCGTCATGTCGTGTGCACGGTCGTAAGGGATGACCACCGAGAGTTCACCCTCGGAAGTCAACAGGCGGGCTGCACTGCGGGCCAGTTCGTCGAAGCTGAGTGTGTCGGTATGCCGGGCCATCGTGCGTGCCGCATCAGGACTCTTGAGGGAATTCTCGAAGAAAGGAGGGTTGCAGAGGATGGCGTCGAAGAGGAATTCTGAATACAGAATCCTAAATTCTGAACTATATAGATCCCTTGCATCGGCCTCGAACACTTGGATACGGTCGGCCCAGGGCGAGGCCGTCACGTTCTCCTTGGCTTGCTCCACGGCATCCGCATCGAGGTCTATGGCTACGATAGTGGCATTGCTGCGCTGGGCAGCCATGAGGGCTACGAGCCCCGTACCTGTACCCATATCCAATATACGACGGCAATGCTCCACCCGTGCCCATGCTCCGAGTAGCACACCGTCTGTACCCACTTTCATAGCACAGCGGTCCTGACAGATGGCAAATTGCTTGAATGTGAATGAGTGCTTCAAAACCTAATTACTGCATTAAGGGCTAATTCACTGCTTGATGCTGAAGGGCATACAAACAGGTCGCATCCGGTAATACGATGTATCATCCGCTTCGTGTATGGGAGCAGCCAATAGCCGATACGGGCACTCAGTATACCGACACCGGCACCGGCACCTGCAAACACGTCGGTAAACCAATGGCGGTTGTTGTATACGCGCAGCACACCTACGGTTGTAGCTATGGTATATGCGCCTACTGCAAGCCATGGAGAGTCATTACCATACTCGATGCGTACTAACTCAGCTCCCATAAAAGTCGTAGCCGTATGGCCGGAGGGGAAGGAATTGTTTGCCGAACCGTCAGGGCGAGGGGTACGTACTGTGTATTTGATGCCATTGACTATAGTGCCAAGAGCGATATATGCAGTGGCTAATTCCAACGTGCGGTCAATATAATTGTGCTTGGACTCTGCTCCTAACAAACTGAATCCATAGATAGAGATCAGTGGCACGTATTGCAGGTAGTCATCGATGGTCGTGCGATGATTTCCACGCCATGACTCCAGGTAATCGCGTACTTCATAACGGGAGTTCTTGATGGGCTCCACAAATCCCAACGTCCCAGTCCCAATCAAGGATAAAGGCATAATCAACTCTCCAACCTTGAATTTTGATTTCGTGGCAAGACTGTCCGAAGTCATCTGAGCCGAACAAGGGAATATGAAGAGGAGAGACAGAAGAATAAGGAGAAAACTACGCATAGGCTATTTCTTTAGGAAGTACTTATTGATGACCTTAATGGGTAGCCATACTGAAAGGGCACTAACCGTTACTACGGATAGGAGCACAAGAAACAGGTCTGTCGCTTTGAGCCGGACGGGGTACGCATCTACGACAAACTGTCCTTCTGTTCCGAGCCCAATTAACCCGAGCTCCTGTTGCAAAAGACAAAGCACAATACCTAAGACCAGTCCGACAATAGCACCGAGCAGTGCGATGAGGTTTCCCTCATAAATAAAGATACGGGCAACGAAGCTATCGGTAGCGCCAAGACTACGCAGTGTGTCTGCATTGGCTTGCTTGTCGAGGATAAGCATCGATACGGAACTGATGATATTGAAACAAGCAACCATGAGGATGAAGCAGAGAAACAGGTAGGTGACAAACTTCTCAATCTCCACGACCTTGAATGTGGCAGCCTGCTGTTCGTAACGATCCTTTACTGTATAGTCTTCGCCCATAATATGTCTGATACGCTGTTTCACTTGATTGGCATTAGCCTTGCCCGACAACCCGACCTCTATGGCTGACACTTCGGTATTGTAGCCAAACAACCGATGGGCATAGTCCAATGATGTTACTATATAGGAAGACGCGTAGCGTGCGTCGTTGATGTTGAGTACGGTGCCAGGGGAGAAGATCGGTTCACGTCGGAAACTGCTCATCGGATTGGATAGGTTCACTTTCGCTTCTCGGCGGGGGGCATACACCTCGATTGGAGAATAAGGCTCAATACCTGTTCTCAAAATATACATTAACTGGATACCCATTATGCCATAATCGGTCACTCCATCGTAGAGCTTGAACTCGGGGCTCCCATACAAGAGTTCCTCTATATGGGTCAAAGTCTGGAAATTATCATCTACTCCCTTGATGGTAACCATTGCTTGCTGCTCCTTGTATTTAGCCATGGCATTGTCCTCCAATGTCATGCTTACCACCTCAACACCGGGAATAGCACGGATGGCAGCGACCGTAGCAGTATCAGGTGAGAATACTTTTCCTTTATTTGCTTCCACTTTCAAGTCGGGATCGAAGTGGGTGAAGAACCCTGATATCAAATCATGGAAGCCATTAAATACGGAGAGTGTGCACACCAAAGCCAACGTGGCCAATGCAACACCACATACCGAGATGGCAGAGATGATGTTGATAGCGTTGTGCGACTTCTTTGAAAAAAGGTATCGACGGGCTATGTAGAATGCACAGTTCAATAGGAATGAGTGGTTTGATGGGGTTGAGAACTCTGGACTTTCTAATAGGTGTTGACGTTATTTTAGCAATTCGTCGATACGTTCTAAATAGTCGAGCGAGTCATCGACGAAGAACTTCAACTCAGGAATGATACGGAGTTGATGGCGCAGGCGACCTCCCAGTTCGTAGCGTATAGAACGCGTATTGGCTGTCAGGTTCTTCACAATCTCATTGCTGCGTTCCGAGGGGAACACGCTGATACGTGCACGTGCTATGCTGAGGTCGGGACTTACGCTTACCGATGTGACGGATACGATGACACCGCTCAGCGACTTGGCTTGCAAAAGGAATATCTCGCTCAGTTCTTTCTGAATGAGACGAGCGATTTTACTTTGTCTGGTTGATTCCATCTATGTTCGATTATTTATGATTTGCTATTCTATTGGAGTTACTTCTTTCTTATCATCGTCAATCCATCACGCAGGGGGAGTATCAGCTTCTCTACCCTTTTGTCTGCTGCGACAAAAGCATTGAACGCATTGATGGCTATAGTTTGGCGATCAGTGAGGTAGGCCTTGTCCACTACGTGTCCATCCCAAAGGGTGTTGTCGGCAAGGATAAGTGCACCGGGTGAAGTGTGTTGGAGTATCATTTCATAGTATTCCATATATTGGCGCTTATCACCATCCATAAAAACAAAGTCGAAAACTTCGCCTAATAGAGGCACTTCTTCGAGTGCATTGCCGATGTGGAAGCGCACCTTGTCGCCATAGGGTGAGCCTTCTATCCATGGGCGGGTGAAGTCTTCCAGCTCATCGTCTATTTCATAGGTATGCAGCATAGCCTCTTCACCCAATCCTTCGGCCATGCACAATGCCGAATATCCGGCAAAGGTTCCAATCTCAAGCACACGGTGCGGACGGCTTATCTGTACCAACATCTTGAGGAGTCGCCCTTGCAGATGCCCCGATGTCATGCGCGGGTTGATGAGCTTTACATGGGTTTGTCGGTAGAGTGCTTTCAGGTATTCACTCTCCTCATCCATGTGGGCTAATATGTATGCTTCTATTGCTTCGTGGTTATGGGTCATAGAGCCAGGATTGCTTCAACAGCCAACCGATATGAATCCATTCCGAACCCACCGATTACCCCCACACATGCGCCCGTGATGAGCGAAGTGTGGCGATAGGTTTCGCGTTGATAAACATTGGAGATATGTACTTCTACTACAGGAGTGCTGATAGCCTTGATGGCGTCGTGTAGGGCCACTGAAGTGTGTGTGTAGGCACCGGCATTGAAGGCGATACCATCATATGTGAAACCGACCTCGTGCAGCTTGTTGATGAGTTCGCCCTCTACATTGGATTGGTAATACTCGAGCTGCACTTCGGGAAAGTGCTTTTGCAGTATGGCAAAGGCCTGCTCCATGGAGTCATTGCCATAGATGCCCGGTTCACGCTTGCCCAGAAGGTTCAAGTTGGGGCCGTTGAGGATTAATATATGCTTCATCTTTTCTCCATACTAATATGATACATATTGCTCTTACAGTACTCTTAACATTGCGCCCACTCCGAAGAGTAGGCACAATGCAATGGGAACGTGATATCTGAAGATGTCTTATTCGATGGTATTCATCTTCTTGTCTACAAGCAGCACATCCTGCATCTGCAGACTCAGTTCACCGCTCTGTTGGGCAATGAAGGTTATCTCCACGAGGTTACCACTGCCACTGAGTACGGGCTTATTGCCTGTATTGACGAAGGTGGGATAGAGTGCCTTCTGCCCATTCTTGTGCAGGCGGTCATAGGTAAGGTTCTCCATTTCCCTGGTTCCTGTGGTGGCAGTGTTCACATAAGTGAGCTGAGTGGCGTCGTAGGGGAGTGCCACGCTCCATGCGTTCACCTCGTTGAGTCCTTCGCCACGGATGATGACCTTCACTTCCTCTCCTTTGCGGATGCTCTTGGGTGCTACGAGTTCGAGCTTGCCGGCAAGGGTGCCCATGCCGTAGGTGCTCACTCCACCGCGTACGGCTACGCCTACGTTGGAGATGTCGAAGGCATCGATGAGCCCGTTCTTGTTGATGTCTCCACCGCTGATGTAGCCGTCGAAATCGGAGTCGCCGGCACGCAGGCCTGTGTAGTTCATGTAGGAGGTGAAGTCATCCATGTCGATGCGGCCGTCGTGGTTGATGTCGCCCTGCAGGATGGTTTCTGTGCCGGGTACCTTGAAGATGTACATTTCACGTCCCGAGCCGAAGTTGCCGCGTGCAGAGGTGACATTCATCTTCATGTAGCGTGCGGGAGCCTTCTCCTCGAAGACGATGGTCTTCACGGTGCCGTCGGGTGCCCAGTTGAAGGGGACAGGTTCGCTCCATGCCTTGCGGTCGGTGCTGTATGAAAGGGTACCCTGCAGGAGTGTACCGTTGCCGCCATCCTCGCGGGGGAGGTATTCGAGTTTGTCGAGCTGGTTCACGCCACCGAGGTCAATCTCCATGGTGAAGGGTACTGCACCGCCTGCCCATGAGGTGTGCCAGATGCTGGTCTCGTCGTAGTCGAAGAACTTGGCAACACCCTGTCCGGGTTGGTCGGCACAGGTGTTCTCGGCCTTGATGCCGGGGATGGCAAACTCGAGCGGGTTGGAGAGGGTCTGCACCGTGGTCTCGGCCCACTTGGTGGCACCGTTGGCATTCACGGCACGCAGGCGGACGGTATACTCGGTTTCGGCCTTGAGGTCTTCGAGGCGGAACTTGCTGTCGCGGATGGTGGAGTAGAGCATGCCGTCGAACTCAATCTCGTAGTAGTCGGCCTCGGGTTGCATTTCCCATGAGGGAGTGAGCGCGTAGGGCTCGATGTTCTCCTCGGTGAAGGTGATGGTGGGCACAGCGAGCTTGCCGGTGTTTGCCAACAAGGGGTCGCCCGTCTCGAACTGGTAGCCCTCCACGGTCACCTCAAGGGTGTTGGCGGTGACATCGGTTGCGTCAATCTTCACCATCAGGCGGGGAGCGCCCTTGATGCTCACCTCGGCAGCGGCCGAGCCGCGTGTAGAGAACTGGTTGAGCTCGGGCTCTGCCTCATAATAGTAGGCATTGTCGCTCATGATGAACTCTGCCTCCGAGGTGGCAGCCTCCAGCTCCACCTTCTTGCCGTCGAGGGTGGCCTTCACGGCCTTGGGTGCAGCGTTCATATAGATGCGCATCTCGGTACGTTTTTCGGGGACGAAGCCATCGAACGAGCCTGTCGTGGGGGCCACGGTGATGGTGGCCTTTCCTCTCTTCACTTTGCTGGTCACCTTGGTTTCCACATACTCACCCATGAGGTAGGCTTGTGTGCGGCCATCGTCGTCATACTCGGTGAAGCTGCTTTCGCCGTAGGGGTAGATGTCGTAGATGCGGATGGTGGGGTCGAGCTCGTTCACATTGTTGTGTGGACGAGTGAGGGGCACGATGGCACCGGCCTTCACGAAGAGGGGCTGCTTCCACAGGGGAGCATCGTAGCTGTTGATGATGCGTCCGCCCTTGTAGTGCTCGCCGCTGAAGTAGTCGATCCACTGTCCTTCGGGGAGGTAGATGCCGTGACGCACGTCGTTGCCCTCGGCATCGGCTGCGGTATTCTGGTAGATGGGTGCCACGAGGTACCAGGGGCCGAACATGTACTGGTACTGGGTAGCTTTACCCAACGTGTAGTCGTTCTCGTCTTCGAGGAACATGGCGCGCACCATGGGCTTGCCGAATACTGCCTCGCGGGCAATGCTGTAGGTATAGGGTGTGATGACTGCCTTCCACTTCAGGTATGAGCGGTTGATGCTTGTGGCGGGTTCGCCCAGGGCTTGGGGATACTTTGCGTTGGAGCCCCAGCCGTCCATGTTGAGGAGCATGGGCGAGAAGGTCTTCCACTCATAGTCGCGCACGTTGACGGGCACGTTGTTGCCGCCGAAGATACCGTCCATGTCGGATGATACGTTAGGCTGGCCCGAGAGGCCCGAGCCGAGGTAGGTGGGGATGTGGAAGCGGATGTACTCCCAGTTGCCGCCTGTCTGGTCGCCGCTCCACAGGCCGGCATAGCGCTGTGTGCCTGCCCAGCCGTCGAGGGTGATGATGAAGGGGCGTGCATTGTCGCCATACTCGGGCATTACCTTGGCCACGTCGGCCACGCCATTGAGGCCGAACGAGTAGCCGGGGCCTACCCAAGCTACGTCAGTCTTGAGGATACGCACGCCGGCGTCGCGCACCTCGCGGATGATATCGCGCTGCAGCAGGGCTTCGACACCCTCCTTGGGGTAGAGGCTCGACTGTGTCCACAGACCCAGCTCCACGCCATGCTGGCGGGCATATTCGCCAAACTGGCGCAGGTTTTCGATGTTGCCCTCAAGTGTACCGGTTTGTCCGTAGCCGGCACCATATCCGTCGTTGGGGAGTATCCATCCGAGCGGCATGTCGTGGGCTGCATAGCGGTCGATCACGGCGCGGGCCGAGAACTGGTAGCTGCTGTTGGTAGGCACGCGCACCTCACCGCCTCCGCCGATGGAGCCTGCCGTGGCAACCGTGCCGTCCACTTTCTCTCCGTTGAGTGTCTCTCTGATGCCGCCGTTGAACTTCTGGCTCTCCTTGTAGCGCTTGCCGTCCTCGAAGAGCACGCCGCCCTCGGCGGTCTCTGTCCAGTAGTCGCGGTTGTAGGCGTTGAGGTGGCCCTCATAGAAACCGAACTTGGGTAGGAGCACGGGGTTGCCGGTGAGCTGGTAGTAGTCGCCGAGCAAGGCTACGGGGCCTTCGTCGACCATGACGAAGAGGTCTATGTAGTAGCCGTCGTGCTGCATCTTCACCGTGCCGTCGGCCTCGGAGTTGAAGTCATAGATGCCCTTCTTGAAGGTATGCCACATCACGCCATAGCCACCTGTGGACCAGTAGAAGGGGTTGGGCGAGGTCACGCCGCCGTCAACCCAGTTGTTTGAGTTGATGACCTGGATTACCTTGCCGCGATGCGAGAAGCGGCCGTTCTGCATGCCGCCGCCGTAGAAGTACTCCTCGGCATCGGCCTTCACGGTCATCGCAGCCACGCCTTCGCTGATGGTGGCGGGGGTGGTCTCCTCGAATACCACCTTGCGGCTGTCTCGGTCGGTCACCGACATCAGGCCTGTGGCTCTGTCCACCACTACTTTGATGCGCGGGGTGGTCATCACTGTCTTGCTTCCCTTCTCCTTCACGGTGAGGCGGGTCACGTCGCGTCGGGGATTGAGCACGAGGATCTGTGCCGGAGGCGTAGCCACGGGGTCGCGCATCTCGCCGCCCTGTGGGTCTTGGAACACACGGACGATGTTGTCGCCATAGAAGTCAAACGTGCGGCACACGCTGTCGGCGAAGCACACCTCCACGGAGGTTCCGTCACACACTCTTCCTCCTCCGCCACACTGGGCGAATGTCAGGATTACCACTGCTGCTACGGTGCCCATTGAGAACACCCGAGCCAATCGATTGAAATAGCTTTTCACCATATCGGGATTTTATTTTGTGATATAATATGCAATTACCCTGATTAGGGTGTAAAGATAGGTGTTTTATGGCAAAAACACAAATAAGTGGCCGTAATTATTGCGCGAAGGGTGTCTTAAAACATCTTCCTTACTCTGTCTACGGCGGCTACGAGGGCGTCGACCTCGTCCATCGTGTTGTACAGGGCAAACGAGGCGCGTACGGTGCCGGGGATGCCCATGCGCTGCATCAGGGGCTGGGCGCAGTGGTGGCCGGTGCGCACGGCAATGCCGAGGCGGTCGAGCAGGGTGCCGAGGTCGGAGGGGTGTATGTCGCCCACGTTGAAGGAGATGACGGCGCCGCGCTCTTCGGCCTCGCCGATGATGCGCATGCCGGGTATCTCGCGCAGGCGTTGCAGGGCATAGTCGGTGAGTGCCTTCTCGTGGGCGGCGATATGCTCCATGCCGAGGGCCGACACATAGTCGAGAGCGCGGGCAAAGGCGGTAGTGCCTATATAGTCGGGCGTGCCGGCCTCAAACTTGTAGGGCAGCTGGTTGAAGGTGGTGCGCTCGAACGATACGGTCTGTATCATCTCGCCACCGCCCTGGTAGGGGGGCATGCGGTCGAGCCAGTGCTCTTTGCCGTAGAGCACGCCGATGCCCGTGGGGCCATATACCTTGTGGGCGCTGAAGGCGTAGAAGTCGGCATCGAGGTCCTGCACATCGACGGCGATATGCGGTATGCTCTGTGCTCCGTCGACGGCAAAGGGCACATCGTGCTCGTGGGCGATGCGTATCATCTCGCGGATGGGGTTGACGGTGCCCAGTACGTTGGAGACGTGCATCACGGAGACGAGGCGTGTGTGCCCGTTGAAGAGCTTGGCGTACTCGTCCATACAGATCTCGCCACGGTCGGTGATGGGTATCACGCGCAGGCGGATGCCCTTGCGTGCTTCGAGCAGTTGCCAGGGTACGATGTTGCTGTGGTGCTCCATGGTGGAGACAATCACCTCGTCGCCTTCGTGTAGGAAGGCCTCGCCGAAGGAGGAGGCCAGCAGGTTGATGGCCTCGGTGGTGCCACGGGTGAAGATGACCTCATTGGTGGAGGCGGCATTGATGAAGGTGCGCACGCGTTCGCGCGATGCCTCGTGCAGCCGCGTGGCCTCCTGCGAGAGGAAGTGTACGCCGCGATGCACATTGGCGTTCACCGAGTAGTACTCCTCGGTGATGGCGTCGACCACCGTGCGCGGCTTCTGCGTGGTGGCTCCATTGTCGAGGTACACGAGCGGCTTGCCATAGACCGTGCGGTCGAGGATGGGGAAGTCGCGACGGATAGTATCTATATCGTACATAGGCTGCAGGGGTGTTCGTTAGAGGTTCTCGTTGCGCTTGCTTCGGTTTTTAGAGACGGCCTTCGTCAGCATAACTATAATAGCCGTGGTCAGTAAAAATAACATGATCTGAGAGTGTTAGGTTCAACAGTCGGGCGGCCTCCTGCACCTGCCTGGTGAGGCGGTCGTCGTGTGCACTGGGGTGCAGGCTTCCCGAGGGGTGGTTGTGGCACAGGATGAGCGACGTGGCCCGCTTGAGCAGGGCTTCGCGCAGGATGACACGCACGTCGACCACCGTTTCGGTGAGGCCTCCCACGCCGATGCGCACCGAGTCGATGACCACGGAGGATTGGCTGAGCAGCAGCACGTGGCACTCCTCCACGGGGAGGTCGCGCATCAGGGGGTAGAAGTAGTCGTACACCTGTGCGGCCGAGCGCACCTGCCGTCGTTGGGGTTGCTCCGTGGCACGGCGCCTGCCGAGCTCGCAGGCTGCCAGGATGGTGATGGCCTTGGCGGGGCCTATGCCCTTGAAGCGGCACAGCTCCTCTACGCTGAGGCGCCCCACGCGGTCGAGGCTGTTGCCGTACTCGGCCAGCACTTTCTGCATCAGGCCTACGGCCGAGTCTTCATCGCTGCCCGAGCCTATAAGAATGGCAAGGAGCTCGGCGTCCGATAGTGCCTGAGCTCCTTTGCTTGTCATCTTCTCCCTGGGGCGGTCCTCTTCGGCCCAGCGGTTGATGGTGAGTTTCTCCATCGGGGAGGTCAAGAGATACTCATTACATCTTCACGCGGCCAACGTATGAGCCGTCGCGGGTGTCAACCTCCACGAACTCGCCCTCGTTGATGAACAGGGGTACGCGGATCTCGGTACCTGTCTCCAGGGTAGCGGGCTTGAGGGTGTTGGTAGCGGTGTCTCCCTTGAGGCCGGGCTCGGTGTAGGTGATCTGGAGCACTACCTTGGTGGGGAGCTCTGCATAGAGCACGGTGTCGGTAGAGGCGTCAGATACCACCTCGACGGTCATGCCCTCCTTGAGGAAGGCTACGCCGGTGATGAGCTCCTTGGCGATGGGGGCCTGGTCGAAGGTCTCGTTGTTCATGAAGATGTAGTCCTCACCCTCCTGGTAAAGGAATTGGTAGGGGCGGCGCTCTACGCGTACGTCCTCGAGCTTCTCGCCGATGTTGAAGCGGCGCTCCAGTACATAGCCGTCGACAACGTCCTTCAGCGTGGTGCGCATGAAGGTGTTGCCCTTACCGGGTTTTACATGAAGGAAATCGATACAGAAGTACAACTTGCCGTCCATGCGGATGCAGGTACCTTTCTTGATGTCTTGAGCGTTGATCATAACTTTGTCTCGTCTTTTATTTATACTTACTTATTCTATTTCTGCCATTTTTCGGGTGCAAAATTAACAGAAAACGGCAAAATGCCCAAATCTTTTGCACAAAATCAGCACATTTTTTGGTCATTTCAAAAAAAGTCTCTACTTTTGCAACCCGATTACGCAGCCTACCGACGGGTGGCGGCGCAAAACAGGTGAAAAGAAAGAAGAACAATAAATAGTACAGAGCAATGAAAAGAACATTTCAACCCTCTCTGAGAAAGAGAAAGAACAAGCACGGTTTCCGTGAGAGAATGGCTACCGCTAATGGTCGTCGCGTATTGGCTGCCCGTCGTGCCAAGGGCCGTAAGAAACTTACCATTTCTGACGAGTTCAACGGCTTGAAGAAGTAATCTTTCTCCGCTGGCGCAGGATCATAAGAGAGGTGACCATGGTCACCTCTCTTTTTTTTGCATCCCCCAAAAAGAAAAAAAAGGGGGGTGTACCCTCTGTGTGGCACACCCCTCTTGTACTGTATGCTTAGTAGATGCCTTGTGCGAGCATGGCGTTGGCTACCTTCATGAAGCCGCTGATGTTGGCTCCCTTGACGTAGTTGATGTATCCATCGGGTTGGCGGCCATACTTCACGCACTGCTCGTGGATGGAGTACATGATGTACTGCAGCTTCTTGTCCACCTCGGCGGCACTCCAGCTGATGTGGCAGGCGTTCTGGCTCATCTCGAGTCCGCTGGTAGCCACGCCACCTGCGTTCACGGCCTTGCCGGGGGCGTAGAGCATCTTGTGCTCGATGAACAGCTCGATGGCCTCGGGTGTGCAGCCCATGTTGGAGATTTCGCCCACGCAGATGACGCCGTTGTCGATGATGTGCTGGGCGTCCTCACCGTCGAGCTCGTTCTGTGTGGCGCAGCAGAGGCAGATGTCCACCTTCTGCTCCCACGGACGGCGACCGGGATAGAAGGTTGCCGAGGGGTATTTCTCTGCATAGGGTTCCACGATGTCGTCGCCCGAGTCGCGCAGTTCGAGCATGTAGTCGATCTTCTCGCCGCTGATGCCGTCGGGGTCGTACACGTATCCGTCGGGTCCGCTGATGGTCACCACCTTGGCGCCCAGCTCGGTAGCCTTGAGGGCAGCGCCCCATGCTACGTTACCGAATCCGCTGATGGCCACGGTCTTGCCGCTGATGTCGAGGCCGCGTGTGGCGAGCATCTGGTTCACGAAGTAGAGACCGCCGTAGCCGGTAGCCTCGGGGCGGATGAGCGAGCCGCCGAAGTCGAGGCCCTTGCCCGTCATCACGCCGGTGCACTCGCGGGTGAGCTTCTTGTACATGCCCATGAGGTATCCCACCTCACGTCCGCCCACGCCGATGTCGCCTGCAGGCACGTCGGTGTCGGGGCCGAGGTTGTGCCACAGCTCGGTCATGTAGGCCTGGCAGAAGCGCATGATCTCGTTCTGGCTCTTGCCACGGGGCGAGAAGTCCGAGCCGCCCTTACCGCCGCCCATGGGGAGCGAGGTGAGCGCGTTCTTGAAGGTCTGCTCGAAGCCGAGGAACTTCAGGATGCTCAGGTTCACCGATGCGTGGAAGCGGAGACCGCCCTTGTACGGGCCTATGGCATTATTGTACTGTACGCGGTAGCCGAGGTTGGTCTGCACCTCGCCCTTGTCGTCCACCCAGGTGACGCGGAAGGTGAGTATGCGGTCGGGCTCTACCATGCGCTCGATGATCTTCGCCTTTTCAAACTCGGGGTGCTGGTAGTAGACCTCCTCCACGGAGTGGAGTACCTCAGTTACGGCCTGAATATATTCGGGCTCGTTGGGATGCTTGCGTTCAAGATCCTGAATAATTTCATCAATCTTCATAACACTGCATTTTTTTTGGTTTATAACAATGGTTGAATGTGCCTCGTTGCACGTTTCCGAGGGCAAAGTTAGCATGTTTTTCGGGATAAAAGCCATTTCGTCCCTTTTTTTTATGATAATGTCGAAAAAAAAGCGCGAAGGCCGCCTGTGGGCTTCGGGCGATGGGCTGTGAGGGCTACATGAGCATGAGTGCTGCCATCACGAGGCCGATACCCCGTACGATGCGGACGATGATGTCACCATGCATAGCTGATTTGCAATTTTAACGATTAGCGATGAGCTTCGGAAAAAGCCCCCTCTCCCTCCGGAGAGGGATGGGGGGGTGAGGCCCTCTCTTACGACATGCAGCTCACGATGCCGAGCGAGCCCGCAAGGGCGGTGAGTACTGCGATGACGACTTTGAGGAACTTGCCCCAGTTGAAGTTTTGTGCCATAGGTTGAGTTTTTAAGTTTTTTAGTTTTTTAGTTTTTTAGTTTTGAGTAGGTGAGTCCTGATAGCCTGTCATCTGGCAAACTTAAAAACTCACCAACTCAAAAACTTACTTTACGCCATCGCCTCGCTGGAGATGCGCTTGAGCTTGAACTCCTTGGCGACCTCCTTCTTGAGTCCGGGGTCGGGGCGGAAGACGATGCGGTGGGCCTTGATGAAGGCCGAGGGCGAGAACTCCTCGTCGGCCATCGCCTCTGCGGGATAGCACTTGCCCTGGAGCGACACCTGGAATCGGCCGAGGTCCTCGAGCACCACCACCTGACCTTCGGTGAGCGCCTCGATGATGTTCTCCTTCATCGACTTGAGCACCGCATAGCAGTCCGCCTGGGTGATGGTAGTGCTGTTGTTGATACGCTTGGCCAGCTTCTCCATGGTGAGCTCACCGGTCTTCACGGCCACGCCGTGGTAGAAGTCCACGTCGGGATTCTTGGGGTTTCGGGTCTTCTGTACTTTGTAGGTAATCATGGTTTTTGAATTGAAAATTAAGAATTGAAAATTGAAAATTACCCTCCGGATGATAATCCTCGATTCACAAATTCGGGTTAATGGTTTAGGTTAATGGTTCGCTTGTCATCTAATGACAATGCAAAATCGCGGTTTAGCGAGAGCGAGTCAAGCTTGCTTGAACTTAGCCGAGCGTAAGCGATTTCGCGGCAGAAAGAATATCGGGCCCGATATTCGCGAGTTCTTTGGCCGAAGAACTCGGAGGGGTGTTAATCCCTCTTTTCTGACGCAAAGATACTACATCTTTTTTCTCCCCTTCCGCTTAGTGGTTTCTTCTGGTTTCTTCTCCTTGCAAGTGGCTGATGGATAGGAAAATAAAAGAGTCTCCGCGCACCGCGCGCGGGCAGTCTACCCATTTCGCGTGGGCGGTACACCCTCGCGCCGCCGAGGGTAGAGCGATCAGTCGCCGAGGGTAGAGCGGTCAGTCGCCGAGGGTAGAGCGGTCAGTTGCCGAGGGTAGAGCGATTACAGATTACGATTACAGTTACTATCCGCACCCGCAAATTGGAGAAAAAAGTTTATGAGAAAAAACTCTTCTCTATAGATACTGTATACTACGTATACTGTACTATATAGAAGCCTATTTTTTTTAGTCACACGAAAAAATGAGAGCAAAGTATCTGTAATCGTAATCTGTAATCGGTCGGGGGGATTTGGGCGGGAAAGGTTGGCTCTATCGGCAGGCAACCTATGCGAGCGTGTCATCACCACACATCTCCTCCGCTATCACGTTCATGGCCACAAAGCGGTAGCGCTGCGTGGTGTGGGGTATGTTGCCCGTCTTGGCTATCACACGCCGGGCCACCTCGGGGCGCTCCAGTGCCTCGGCGTGGGGCTCCACCAGCAGCAGACGCCCTGCGGCGCATGCCTCGAAGTACACGCCCTGTGGTTTGAAGTAGCGGTAGTGGCTGCTCTCGGGCTTGGGGAATCCCTGCTCAAGCAGGATGATGAGGGGGAAGCCGTGCTCACGCAGCGAGCGTGCTATCGCCTTCTCGCCCGGCGATATGGCTGCGGTGATGAATACCGCGCCATTGGCCGCCTGCATCAGGCACTCGCTTCGGCGCTCTTCTATCTGCTCGGGGGTGAGTCTTCGCGAGCATTGCAGTACCTGCCGCTGTGGATGCCCGGCGAGGAAGATGTTGCCCAGCACCGTACATGAGAAACGGCCTATGGTATAGTCTTGCCTGATGCGGAACAGCTCGCGGTTGGCCCGCTTCAATGCCAGGCGCCGAGGGTTCTCCTTGATGTAGTTCTTCATGCGTGCCAGCTGTCCCCTGCCATAGAGCAGGCTGTCGTGATACTCGTGGGCGAAGAGGAGGAGGTTCTTGCTCTTGGGGCTCACCATACTCGCGGAGACACCCGCGAGTACCCGACTGGCCTCCTCACGCGATACCCAGCCGCTTGCGGTGGCGGTGGTGCTTGCGGTGGTGGCGCTTGCGGCGGTGGTGGTGCTTGCGGTGGTGGTGGCGTTATTGCTCTCGCGGGTGTCCCCGCGAACCATTGCGTTGGTGCTTGCAGTGGTGGCGTTGCTTGCAGTGTTGCAGGCATTGCTTGCGCTTGCGTTGGTGTTGGCGTTATTGGCCTCGCGGGTGTCCCCGCGAGCCATTGCGTTGGTGCTTGCAGTGGTGGCGTTGCTTGCAGTGTTGCAGGCATTGCTTGCGCTTGCGTTGGTGTTGGCGTTATTGGCCTCGCGGGTGTCCCCGCGAGTTATCACCCCGCGAGCCATCACCTCGCGTGCCGTCTCTACCATTGCCGTGAAGGCATCGCTGCACTGCACCTTGAACCATCGGATATACTGCCCCAAGTGCTTGGGCAGCCTGTCGTGGATGCGCAGCAAGATGTGCACATGGTCGGGCATGATCACATAGTCGAGGATCTCTATCGAGGCAGCCCCCAGGTAGGTGGGTATGCGCTCTATCTCCCTGGCTACCGCTGTGCCCAGTGGGGTGAGGTGGGTGGTCTCGCCTCTCAGCTCAGCCAAGAGTGGCTTGCGGTCTACGGTCATCAGTGTCAGCATCTGTATGGATGGAGACTGGTAGTCCATCCATCGGGCACGGTAGAGGTGCTCTCTGAGCTTCTCGCACCGCCAACCTTCGGGCGTGAGGTGTGCCTTTGCCATACTGCAATGCTTTGTCACCGCAAAGATACAAAAGTATCTTCGAGTTTCAATCCAATAGATCGCGCTTTTTTGCTCTCTCCCCTCCCTCCTTTCGCCCTCGCGGCTCCCCTCCCTCCGCCTGTTCGTCCTGTCGTCCTGTCGTCCTCGCGGGTGTCCCCGCGAGTAAAAAGAGTCACCGCAGCCGCCCAGATAAACCACACGGGAGCGCCCTGAGGGTGCTCCCGTGAGTGTGGTATGAGTGAGTGGTGTGTTACATCCCTATCTTCACCACCGTGTCGGCTACCTTCACGATGTATACCTGTCCGGTGGGTACGGTGAGGTGGGTGGTGTCGCCCTCGGCGGTCTCTCTTGTTACCAGTGTGCCATCGGTGGTGTAGAGGCTGATGTCAGTGCCCTCGGTAGTGCCTGTGATGCTGATGATGCCCTGGTAGCCCTGCGCCTTGATGCGTTTTGCTGTGGCGCTTGTGATGGCATTGTCAATCTTTTCGTAGGCAATGTTCAATGTAGCATCGTCTATCAACGTAGGTGTAGTGAAGGTTCCCTCCTCGGTGAGCTGTGAGGTCACATCCTCGCCATTGAAGGTCACGGAGTGTATATTCCATCCCTCGGTAGCCTCGATGGTGTATGTGCATACGGTACCCACTACCAGGTGCTGCTTCACGCATCCATTGTCGGCTTGGTTGATGGTGAGGTAGACAGATGGCAACTGGGTGAAGGTACCCTCGATAGTAACATCCTCGGCTGGCATCGTCTCAGGTGCTTCGCTCCATCCGCTGAAGGTATAGCCCTCCTTTTCGGGAGCTTTGAGTGATGGGATGGTAGCACCATATACTATTGGCAAGGTCAATACAGCCTCACCGTCTACCACGTAGGTCAGCACGTAAGAGTTGATAGAATAGCTGCCCTCGTAGGTCAAGTCATGCGCAGGCACAGAGTCTGCCACTACTCCCCATCCGTTGAAAGTGTAGCCCTCCTTCTCTGGTGCTTCGGGTGCTACGATTGCTGATTTGTATTCGAGCGAATCAGCTGCTACCACCTCATCGCCAATCTTGAAGGTTACAAGATACTTGTTAGGGATGAATGTTCCGGTAGCGGTTACATCCTCGGCTGGCATCGTCTCGGGTACATCGCCCCATCCACTGAAGGTATAGCCCTCCTTGGTGGGGACATTAGGCAGGCTTATTGCACTGTCACGAGTCAATGTATCTGTCAAAAAGACCTCTCCATCAATAAGGTATGTGATAACGTAGCTGGCAGGAGTAACCGTCACCTCGCACGATGCGCTCACTCCGCTGCCGTCGTTGGCTGTGGCGGTGATGGTGGCGGTGCCGGGAGCGATGGCAGTTACTACACCATTAGTGTCTACGGAAGCTATGCGCTCGTCCGAGCTGCTCCAGGTGACGGTCTTGTCCGTAGCATCGTCAGGAGATACGGTGGCGGTGAGTTGCAGTGATTCACCTTCTATAAGCTCTGCCGCTGATTGGCTGAGCGTAATTTCATCCACTGTTATTTCCAAAGTTTCAACTTTGCCGAAGCTACTCCATGGAGCGGTATTCTTGTAGCTGTTTACAGCGCTGGCAGGCACATGCAAGGTGGCATTTTCGATATTGGATTCGTAGAAGGCTTCGGTATCTGTGTAAGGTATCTCCTCGGCGTTGCAGTACACATCGGTGAGGCTGCTGCAACCCTGGAAAGCCCCGTCTTTAATCCTCGTCACGCCCTCGGGGATGGTGATGGCGGTGAGGCTGCTGCAACCACGGAAAGCAGCGCTTCCCATACTCGTCACACCCTCGGGGATGGTGATGGCGGTGAGGCTCTCGCAACCAAAGAAAGCACTCTGTCCGATGCTCGTCATGCCCTCGGGGAGGGTGATGGCGGTGAGGCTGCTGCATTTATAGAAAGCACTCCCTCCAATGCTCGTCACGCCCTCGGGGATGGTGATGGCGGTGAGGCTGGTGCAATCATGGAAAGCACTCTCTCCAATGCTCGTCACGCCCTCGGGGATGGTGATGGCGGTGAGGCTGCTGCAAGCAGAGAAAGCATAGTTTCCAATGCTCGTCACGCCCTCGGGGATGGTGATGGCGGTGAGGCTGCGACAACCACGGAAAGCTTCGTTTCCAATGCTCGTCACGCTATACGCCACGCCGTCGTAGACGGTGGCGGGAAGGGTGATGGAGCCGGAGTACTCATCGTAGTAACTATATGAGTCTCCCTTGTAGGTCACCTCGGCAACTTTGCCTTTAGAGATGAGATTATACCAAATGCCGTCGATCTCGACTTTGGTTTGCGCACTGGCCACGAGGGGCAGCAGGGCGGCGAAAAGCAGTAGTAGATGTTTTTTCATATATTCTAACGATTGATGATTAACGAATAACGAATGCAAAGGTAACCATTCCTTATCAAGACGCAAAACAAATAAGCGGGAATGGGCGAAAATGTGTTTCATAGCATACACTGATTTTTTGAATTTTCGGGGTGCGGTGACGTACAGTCGTTTGCATCGGCGGTGCCCTGCGACGGTGGAAAACGCGGTGGAAAACTTCGTGCGGAAAAGTTTGGCCGATAACGGTAATAGATGTACCTTCGCGGCCGACATACGAAGTCCGCATCAGGGATCTGCGGACGGAGAGGGAAAGTTTGTTTATCAACCTTAAATCTGTTATTTACAATGAAATACCATTCCTATGATTTGCCCTCGGCAGTGACCGAGGAGGGCCTCGCCAGCATCGTGTGTGGGGGAGTGAGAGACTATCTCAGTGGCGTGACCGACTATGTGGCGCGATGCCACACGCAGGCCGCCGAGCAGCAAGAGATCATCGATGCGCTGGAGGCGCAGAACCATGCCCTGCAACGCCAGGTGGAGGAGCTCAAGCAATGCCTCGCCATGCGCTCCCAGGCGATGAGCTTCAACAAGGTGGGCACGGTGGTGGCCCATGCCGATAACGTAACCCTTCAATACCAGGCATCATGAACGAGAAGAACACGCTGAACTTTACCTTCCACTTCCATGCCCCCGTGGGGCAGAACATTGCGCATGTGGACAAGCTGGAGGCGCACTTCGACAAGGACATGACCATGCAGGTGGTGGACACCGCCACGCTCGCCCGCGAGGAGGCGAAGAGCAGCCCGAAACTGCGCCATGAGGAGTTGACCCGTGCCGTGGAGGCTGTGCAGAGCTACTTCTGGGCGCAGAGCTCGTGGGCGGTGGTCTACTGCGTGTGCCGCGAGCACCTGGGCATGGCGGACAACATGAGCGAGTTTGAGAAGTGTGTGCAGGGCCTCACATTCACCAAGAAGGTGTACGAATGTCCCACAGGCACCATACAGAAAGCCCTTGCCAACAACGAGTACATGCGCTATCCCCTACATCGCTGGCCCGAAGGGCGTGCCGCCCGTCTGGCCGCCGAATTGATGAAAACGCTGAAGATAGTTTCCCAATGATTCCCGATAGTTTCTGAAAAACTTTCTGAACCTTCTGAAAAACCTTCCGATGCTCCGCAACTATTAGCATAGCCTTTGGTTTGGCCCTACCTTTGCTCCTGTAATCGTTGGACAACGATAACGATAACGAAAACGAAAACCCTCAGTGGTCAACGTCAACGTTAGCGTCAACGTTCGAAAACGGTTGCAGGAGTATTTTTTTTATAACCCGGGCAAGTGGCCGAGGAGATCTCTCGAGATTCAGGTGGCCGCCGTTTCCGAAGCCTCGCCCATTAAAACCCGAAAAAAAACAATGAACACGATTTATTTCAACACCAACGAGACCTTAGAGATGTGTGATGTGATGGTAGCCCAAGACGGCAAGGTAGAGATCATGACCAAGAGCTACCATAGCGAGGAACTTGCCCGCATGGGCCGACTCACCAAGAAGCTGGCGGGCAGCCTGGCACAGACCGACGGGGGCTTCACCTTCGTACCCTACCGGAAGGGCACGGGCCGCTCGCCCTACGAGCACCAGATAGTGGTGGGCAGCACCACGCTGAAGACTACCAAGGACAAGGTGTACATCTCCTTCGCCGTGCCGCGCCACCTGGCCAAGGACCTCATGACGATGTATATCCAGAGCGAGATGGACGAGGTGAAGCGCCGCATCGAGGAGGATGTGTATGAGAAATTGAAAATTGAAAGTTGAGACCCCCTCTAACTCCCCCTCTATGGGGAGTACTCAGAGTCCACGGAAATTTATTAGTTAATTACAAAAACTGCTTAACCCCCAGCAGACACCCCGAAGGCTCTCCCCATAGAGGGGGAGATGCCCGAAGGGCAGAGGGGGTCTACTATGATCAATTACGTAAACAACGCATACGACAAGGTGTTGAAACCTTGCGATGCACAACGATTCAGCATCATCATCAATTCCCAGGAGACCGAGAAATACATTCTCGGTCACCGAGGAGGCGATGCCAAAGCCAAGAGCAAGCTGCCCGCACTGACCTATATGGGCGTGCTCGATAGTGAGAAATATAGAAAGTACCTTGACCAATGCAAGGAGCAGGGCACCAAGCCTCAGGGCTCACGCAGGGCGGAGTTCATGCGCCCTACGGGACTGCTCATGCTCGACTTCGACCACGTGCCCAACCCCCAAGCGCTATACGAGCAGCTGGCAGCCAAGATGGATAGGACGAAGCTCGCCCTCGCCCATATCACCCCGAGCGGACAGGGCTTGCGTCTCGTATTGCAGCGCACCAAGGGGATGAGCATCGAGCAAGAGCAGTACGAGTGGTGCAAGGCTATGGGTGTGAAGTGCGATGATGTCTGCAAGGACATCTCGCGCCTCTCCTTCGCTCCCATGAAGCGGGAGATACTCTACTTCAACCCGAGCCTGCTCTTCGGGGAGCTGCCCGAGGCGGGGGATTATCCTGACGGCTCGCTGTTCTCGGGAGTTGCAGGAGTGCAGACAAATGCTTCGACTATGGATAACGGTTACCCCCTCCGCACTTCGTGCTCGTCCCCCTTAAAGGGCGACAGTGCAGAGTCCGCTGGAGGTGCCGCGAGTAAAAGTAACCAAAAAGAACTGTCGCCCTTTAAGGGGCGTAGCGAGGCCTTTGGAGGATTGCCTAAATGGCAAGCCGTGCCGAGTGAGGGGAGCGCAGTGCCCTGCGCGACGGAGGCCGATAGGGAGCGAAATGGAGCGAAAGCGAATGGAGCGGAGGGGGTAACAGAATACCCCACCTCCTACGAAGGTGTAGACTATGCCACCATCGTTGCCCGCCTCGAAGAGCAGCTCGGCGGCCGCCCCGAGCACGGCGCGCGCAACTCGTTCATCTTCTCCATGGCCTGTAACCTCCGCTACATCTGCAACGATGACCCCCAGTGGATAGCCGCCATCCTCCCCACCTACGGCGAGGATGCGCAGAAGCACCGCATGACCATACAGAGCGCCGTGAACCGCCCCATGAGCCGCGAGATGCCCGAGACCATGGCACGCGCCCTGCGCGTAGCGTCGCTCCTCTCAGAGCCCTCCGAGAACTCCGAGACCTCCGAAAAAAGACGAAACGCCCCACCATCCCTGCCCGCAGCGCTGCCGCCCCTGATGGAGCTGCTCACCTCGCGCTCGCCCGAAGCCATGCGCCCAGCCGTAGCCATGAGCGTGTTTCCTCCGCTGGGGGCACACCTCCAAGGGGTGAAGCTGACCTACTGGGACGGACGCGACTACGAGCCTGCGTTCATGCAGGTCGTGGCTGCCGAGATGTCGGTGGGCAAGAGTGCCGTGAACCTGCCCATCGACTACATCATCGCCGACATAGAGGCCCGCGACGATGTGGCCCGCCACAAGGATGCCGAGTGGAAGGAGCGTTGCGCCACACTGAAGAGCACCGAGGACAAACCCACACGACCCAAGGGACTGGCCGTGCAGGTGCTCTCGGCCGACATGACCAACGCGGCCTTCGTGCAACGGCTGGCCGATGCCGAGGGCAAGTTCCTCTACACGCAGATGGATGAGATTGAGCTGCTCGACTCGCTCAAGGCCAACACCCGTGGCGGAGCCGTGAGCGCCATCCTGCGGCTGGCCTTCGACTGCGGCAAGTATGGCCAGGAGCGCGTGGCCTCGAACGCCATCAATGCCAAGGTGCGCGTACGCTGGAACTGGAACGCCTCGACCACCATACAGCGCGTGCGCAAGTACTTTGCCCACTCCATCGCCGACGGCACCCTCTCGCGACTCTCCTTCGCCACCATCATCAAGGACGACGACGACTGGGGCGAGCAGCGACCCAGGTTCTCCGCCTACGGGAAGCCCTTTGCCGATGCCCTGGCACCCTACATAGACCGCCTCACCACCTGCACGGGCACGCTCCATTGCCCCGAGGCCATCGCCTGGGCCGAGCAGATGTGCGACGAGCAGATAGCCTATGCCCGCGAGATGGACGACCGCGCCTATGCGCAGTACTCGTACCGCTCGGTGCTCATGGGCTTCTACCGCGCCATGGTGCTCTACATCGCGGGCGGCATGCAGTGGACCGACGAGATTGCTCGGTTTGCCGCATGGTCGGTACGCTACGACATGTGGTGCAAGATGCGCTTCTTCCGCGACATGATGCACAAGGACATGGAGGGCGAACGCACCGCCGTACAGCGCGGACCCGCCTCGCTGCTCGCCCTGCTGCCGCACGAGTTTACCCGCGAGCAAGTCAGGGAGGTGCGCAGGGCACAAGGCATGCAGCCCAACCCGAAGAACATGCTGGCGCAATGGGTGTACCGGGGATTCGTGCAGCACGACGAGGAGCGTGGCGTGTATGTGAAATTGAAAGTTGAAAATTGAAAGTTGAAAACCGATTACAGATTACGATTACAGATAATATGCGCGCAAGCGAATTGAAAATTGAGAATTGAAAATTGAAAATTAACCATCCGGA
>JAFQLT010000131.1 GCA_017396545.1 Bacteroidaceae bacterium
CTATGAGATGACCCGCAAGGGCAACACCGTAACACTCGATGTGAAGAAGGTGACCTACACCACAGTGTATGCACCAAGTGGCATTGAAATCGATTTCACGAAGAAATACGAGACCATCACCCAAGGCAAGGTGCGCCTCTACCTCAACGAGAAGGAGTATGACCTCACACAACCCGTCAAGGTAGTACTCAACGGCACGGAAATCTTCAACGGCATGGTGGGCACCAACCTGAAGACCATGGTAGAGAGTTGTGCCTACTACTTCGACCCCGAGCGCCTCTTCCCCGCAGCCATCGACATCGACATCAAGAGCATGACTGCCGTGCCCACGGCAATAGAAGCAATCGAAGCCGAGCACAACAAGAAAACGACAGGAGAGACTTACGACCTTAGCGGCCGAAAGATACAAAATCCCAGAGAAGAAGGTATCTACATCTGCGACGGACGAACCGTATTAGTAAAAGAATAATCAGCCCAACGCCACATCGAGTACTATCATGCAGAGCCCCATGAGGAGACTGATCAAGTACCATACGGAATAATAATAATAATAGAACAACAGGAAAGGATGGCCAAAATTGGCCATCCTTTTCCATAGACGACGGAGTGTGGAGCTGGAGGGAATCGAACCCTCGTCCAAACGAGGAAATCATATGCTTTCTACATGCTTATCTTTGCCTTCGGTTTTCGTGCGCAAGCAAGACCAAAGCCACCAACTTACGCCTTATCCTCTCAAGTTTCGCCTATGACGCGAGGCCGTCAACGGCTATCTCCGACTTTGCTGCACCACCTGTTCGACGAGCTTCGGAAACAGAGCGTTCGGGTGATGTCTCGTCTCAGCACCTTGTGCCGAGATAAAGCCAATCTACTGTGCTTCGATTAGGCAGCGAGAGCGTAGTTGTTTTCGCCAATTAATCTTTCGCATGATTGATATTAAAGTGCCAACCAAGCAATGCACTGCATGCTTACATACCATCTCGGCCCGCTGTCAAATCCAGTCAACCCCGATGAATGTGGATGCAAAGGTAAGGAAACCTTTCCACATAGGCAAACGCCAAAACTAAAAAAATGGTTCGGGAAGGCTATGAGAGACGGAAGCATAGGTTAGAAAGAGCAAAGAAGCGAAATCCTCACAACGAAGGAGACACCCAACAATACAGAAGCGGACCAGGGGAAAACCTGATCCGCTCCATGAGACATATCGTTAATCATTAATCACCAATCACCACCTTACGGCCATTGACGATATAGATACCGCCCTTCAGGTTCTCGGTGCTTGTCACCTTGCGGCCTGTGAGGTCGTAAATTGTCCATTGTCCATTATCCATTGTCAATTGGTCAATGCCGTCGGGAACGCTGGCCTTCACCGTCACCACGCAAGTGGCCTCCTTGTCGCCTGCCTTGGCGGTGATGGTGGCAGTGCCGGCGGCTACGGCGCTCACCTTACCGTTATTATCTACGGTAGCTACTGCGGCATCCGAGGTGCTCCATGTCACCGTCTTGTCCGTAGCATCCTCGGGAGCTACGGTAGCGGTGAGCGTCAGGCTCTCGCCCTCGGTGAGTGTGGCAGCGGTCTGGCTCAGGGTGATGCCACTCACCTTCACCACAAATGCTGCTAATGCCTCTGCGGGGTTAAATACCGCTACGGGGGCTATGACACACGAGTTGCCACCGTCTGCTGTGCTCCACCTGTCGATGGTCATCTGCTGGCTGCCGCCCACGTTGATGTAGTTGTTTTCGTCAAAGTAGGCAAAGAAGGTGTTGTCATGGGCTCCGTCCTTGAAGAGGATGGCATCCACCGGCTCCTCGGTGAGTACGCCCTTCTTGCCCACAAACTTCTTCTCGGCAGCATGGTAGAGGTAGCGTGTGGCGCCTCCGTCGTTGCTGATGAAGGCAAACTGCTGCTTCGCATCGGTGGCGTCGGAGGTCAGACCGAGATCGACATTAGACTTCATTGCCGTGCCACCCTCGGCTACTGCCCATGAGGCGAGGCCTTTTGAGTGGTGGGGCAATGTTACATGATAGAGAGTTTCATTGTTCAGCTCGTCTATTGAGGTGATGCCCTTGAAGGGTTCCTCCTTCTGGGCTACCGTCACCACGCAAGTGGCCTCCTCGTCGCCTGCTTTGGCGGTGATGGTGGCGGTGCCCGCGGCTACGGCGGTCACTACACCGTTCTCTACGATAGCTACTGCTGCATCCGAGGTGCTCCAGGCCACCGTCTTGTCCGTAGCATTGTCGGGAGCTACGGTAGCGGTGAGGGTGAGGCTCTCGCCCTCGGTGAGTGTGGCAGCGGTCTGGCTCAGGGTGATGCCGGTGACGGCGATTACCTTCTGGGCTACCGTCACCACGCAAGTGGTCTCCTTGTCGCCAGCCTTGGCGGTGATGGTGGCGGTGCCAGCAGCTACGGCTGTTACTACACCATTATCTACGGTAGCGATAGCGGCATCCGAGGTGCTCCATGTGATGGTCTTGTCGGTAGCATCCTCAGGAGCTACGGTAGCGGTGAGCGTCAGGCTCTCGCCCTCGGTGAGTGTAGCAGCGGTCTGGCTCAGGGTGATGCCGGTGACAGTGATTACGGGATTCTCCAATGCCTCGATGGCAGCAAGGGCGGCAGAGGCATCGAAGGCTGCCACCTTCTCGATGCGCACCGTGTTGCCGGCATCGCCAAGGTCGTTGTAGTGGGTGATCACGGCAGGGGCGTAGCCGTTGGAGATACCCATCTGCTTCTGGCCATCCTCGGCGTTGAGTGCCACCACCCAGGGGAACTGGGCGCTGCGTGTGCCATTGAGGATGCTGATGGTCTGTTCGGGAGTCTCGGTGAGGGCGGTGTAGCTATCGGCTGCGCTCACAAAATTCGCCTCGCTCACGCTGTAGAGGTACAGGGCACCGCTTTTCTCTGACTTCACGAAGGCAAACTGCTGCTTGCTGTCGGCTACGTCAACGGCTGCCTCCGCCTTGGCGGTGCTGGTGAGGTTCGACGCCTGGGCATACCATGCGCCACGGTCTTCGGTAGACACGGCATAGCACATCGCGTTGCTCAATGCGTCCGTATTCCATACATAGACAGCCTCGTCCACGGCAGTGTGGATGGCATCGCTCAAGGCCTTCAGGGCAGTTACATCAGCGGCGGCATCCTTGCCCTCCTTGGCTGCCTGTACGGCATTGTTGATGGCGGCCGTCTCCTCGGCGGTGAGCACCGCGCTGCGGTTGGCCACTACGGCCTCGCCACGGGCGATGGCCTCCTCCACCGCCTGTCTCGCGGTAGCGGTCAGCGTGGCGGTGTAGGCTGCGTTCTCCTCCTCGGTGAGGGCCTCGAAGGCCCACTTGCCGTTGTTGTCAACGCCCTTGTTGCAATAGATGGCTGCGCCAGCCTCCGTGGCATCGGTGCCAGCCAAACCCTTATAGTTTGACACGCTCTGGTGCAGGGTGTACACCTGAGTCTCGCCCTCTACCAAGGCGATGGTGAAGGGGGTCTTGTTGGCGGCATTGGCGGTGGCGTTGAAGTTCCATCCCGAGGCGTGGGCATAGTAGCTGTTGCTGAGGTCGGCAGCCTTGATGTAGTACATGCCCTCACCGGCATCCTCGAGCTGGAACACCTGTGACAGCTCCACGCCATCGGCCCTGTTCTGCAACTTCATGTTGGTATTGTTGCCGCTCACCTGCATGTAGAGGCCGGTCGTCACGTTCTTCACGCGGTAGTTCTTGCCGGCAATCAGGCCTTCGGGCTCCTCCACTCCCTCCTTAAAGAACTTGCCCCATACCTCGTGCTGCTTATAGGCTTCTTCCGCACCTTCGGGAACATTCAGGGTTATCTGCTCGTATTGAGTTTCATTAAACGCATCTACAGGAACAGCAGAAGGAGTTTGTCCCAAAAGAGTAATCTCAGTCATTTTATTGCAATCAAAGAAAGCAAGATCGCCAATTGCGATTACACTCTCAGGAATAGTTATAGCCTCCAAATTCTCACATATAAAGAAGGCCGCAGAACCAATAGAGGTAACATTCTCAGGAATTGCAAATTCTTTCAAAGAAGAACATTCACTAAACATATAACTAGGAATAACCATTGCACCTGGAGTTTCAAAAGGATCTTCATAATCTTCAGCGCTACGGATGAGCGTGGTTTGTGGAATCTCTACAGAAGTCAAGCTACTACAGCCGTGAAATAGCATATTACCTTTTATCACCTCTACGCTGGTAGGGAATACCACGCTTTGCAGATTCTTGCAACGTTCAAAGACACGACCTTTCACTTCCTTCACTCCTTCTGGTATAACAAACTCTACAATATCACGACCTATGAAAGCTGTAGGGCCGATAGTTGTCACCGAAGAAGGTATAACTGTACCCTTACAACCTTCAATCAAAGTATTAGTTGCTGTCTCAATTATGGCATTACAATTGTCTCTTGAATCATAGAGAGGATGTTCTGGAGACACGACAAGAGTCTCCAATCCAAGGCATCCCTGTAATAACATATAGCCATTTACTTCATTTGTAAAGAAGTTGTCCCACATACGGAATGTCGAGGGTAGATAGAGCGCTCCAATATGGGTTTCTTCAAAGGCATTGGGAGATATGTACACTATACCTTCGGATAAGGTAAGCGAATTGATGGAGCACTTCTTGAAGGCATTTTCACAAATACCCATTACTGAATACTCTTTTCCACCATATGTAACAGTAGCTGGTATCACGATATCTCCCGAATAGGTATTTTCTTCTCCCGCGAACCAGCCATTCGTAGAGGTTACCCAAGCAGCAAGCCCATCATTAGAGACATATTTTTCAAGAAAAATGTAGTGAATGCCATTAGCCTCAAATTCGGAAACATAGGGCTCGGGCTTTGGCTCCTCCTCTCCCACTACTGCGCTGAACTCTACCTTGCCATCTCCATTCACATCGCCATTGGCCTGGGCACTTGCCTGGGCACTGAACAGCAGCACGAAGGCTGCAAAGAGAGTAAAGAATTTTGCTTTCATAAGCTTTTAGTTTTTATAAGTTAGTAATTTGTTTGTTGCTTGTTTAGTGTGTAGAGTGTAGTGTCCTCCCGACAAAGCGCCCTCCACGTGAGATGCCCAGCACCCACGACGCATCGCACCTTCTCTTGCAAGAGAAAGCGCACGTAAGATGTTGTAAATGATTGATTTACAGGGGGGGGGTAGCCGCAATGCTCACACTTACACGCCCCTCAGCGTAGCGGCCGAGGAGAGCGTCAGACGGGTATGTGGCGGTGTGGGGCATGGTGGTTTAGAGTTTAGGGGTTAGCGTTTTGTGTCGGATACTCCGTCAGTCAGCGTTTGCGGCTCCTGACGCACGTCCCAGAAGTCAATGATGTAAATGATGTCGCGAGCATCGTCCACACGGTATATCATCTTGAAATGTTCGTGCACCACTAAGGAGCGGTATTCGTATTTGCGGCCTACGAGCAACGGCTCCACCTTACCCATTTGAGGGTTCAGAGCGAGGAGAGCCTCACAATGCTTGATACGCTGATAGAAACGCTGGGCTGCTTTAATGCCAAACGCTACACGGCCATAGCCTACCGCCTTATCAAACCTCGTGACTGCGCGTTCACTCCAATCTATTCGCATAGCCACGGATATTTGCGTTCCATCCCATCAAAAACCTGCTGGCTATCCACCACACGGCCAGCCATGATGCCTGCTTCTGCCTCATCAATACGTCGATGGATGTCGTCCATGGTCATCGGGCGCAACCATTCCTCCTCTTCTGTAAGAGTTTTAGACATTTCAGTGATGACAGGCCGCTGTGCCGCAGGCTGATAGGCAGCCACAGGCTCGCCGGCCCGTGGAGTATCCATGGGTGCCTCATCGTAGGGGGTGTGTCGCTGGTCGGCCATACGCTTCGCTCATTGTGCCCAACAGGGCAGGTTATCAAGTGCGAAGATACAAACTTATTTTGAATTATGAAACGATGTGCGCAGAAAAAGAGTTTAGGGTTTAGTTTTTAGAGTTCGGGGGGGCATTATGTCATCCCGACAAAGCGAAGCGCCGAGGGATCTCGCAAAGTATCATGAGAGTTGAGGTGCATAGTCCCTGCGCTCGGGATGACACGAATGGCTCATACACACTCCGAAGACAGTGCACAGGTCTTTGAAGAATAGGCGAAGACGTACTGAAAAGACCTGTACGCCGTCTCTCGGACGCTACAACCATCCACTGAAATCAAAAAAGCACACTTGACAGGAATCAGGTATACCCTTAGCGGAA
This sequence comes from Bacteroidaceae bacterium, assembly GCA_017396545.1. Lineage (GTDB taxonomy): Bacteria > Bacteroidota > Bacteroidia > Bacteroidales > Bacteroidaceae > UBA1189. The sequence continues at coordinate 6,234 of JAFQLT010000131.1, forward strand.
AACGGGTATACCCATCTTGGAAATTGGGTAAGCCCGTCTTGGAAATTGGGTAGCCCCCCGAGACATGGATGGTAGACCCAATTTTACCCTATAAAAACATTGTTCCCGAAATCAGCTGACCAGCTGACCTGATCACTGTAACTACAAGGCAATCAGCAAGAGAACGCGGTCAGCCCTGGTTGACCGAGGCTGACCTGTAGCTGACTGGTACAACAGTAAAAGGTCGGTGTGGAGGTCAACGCACGGCCAACTCAGTCAGTTGGGGTTGACCGCCATAACACGTTGCAGGGCAATGCATTACGTCGGTCCGGTCAGCTGGTCAGCTGATTTCGGAACACCCATTTATAGGTGTTTCCTATAGCACCCTAGAAATTCCTAGGACATCATAGAGCACCCTAGAATTTCCTAGGACTACCTAAGACACCAAACACACCCCCCCAAAAACACAAAGAGGGGAGTCACCATTGTTGATGACTCCCCTCTCCTTGAAAACGGCGGCTACCTACTCTCCCACTTGCGCAGTACCATCGGCGCGGTCGGGCTTAACTTCTCTGTTCGGAA
>JAFQLT010000132.1 GCA_017396545.1 Bacteroidaceae bacterium
CCCATCGCCACACTCAATGCCAACTACGTGAAGGAGAGCCTGCGCGATGCCTACTATCTCCCCGTCGACACCGTCTGCAAGCACGAGTTTGTCTTCGACGGCCTGGCCGACAAGAGCACCGGTGTCACCACACTCGACATCGCCAAGCGCCTGCTCGACTATGGCTACCACGCTCCTACCATCTACTTCCCGCTGCTCTTCCATCAGAGCATCATGATAGAGCCTACGGAGACCGAGTCGAAGGAGACACTCGATGACTTCATCGACATCATGCACCGCGTGGCCGAGGAAGCCCTCTCTGATCCCGACATGGTGAAGAGTGCTCCGCACACCACACCCGTGCGCCGACTTGACGAAACTACAGCAGCCAAGAACCCGCTGCTCAAGTATCGCGACATAGTATAATGCACATACCTTTTGCGTCAGTAACAGATATACAAAAACAACTAAGAATATGAGACAAATGAGAAAGTACACCCTTGTACTCCCTTTCCTTGCAGCAGGCATTCTCGCAACGTCGTGCAACAAGATGAACTTAACAGGAATGGGCAGTTCCACCGAACCGCAAACTACAACAGCTACCCCGAACGACTACTTCACCCGTACCTTTGCACAGCCTGATGATGCAGAACTGTTGGATGGTACCCCTCAGGAGAACCTGAAAGCACTGTTCACTGCCGCAGGTCCCGAGATCATCAACTCACTCGGTTCGGTCGTTATCACCGACGAGCAGTATCAGGAGATCAAGACATTTACCGACAACCTTGTGGCAAGCAAGACCACCGAGAAGGACAAGTACAATGCCATCTGCGAATGGGTACACACGAAGGTCAAATACAACAATCCTCAGAACAACCCTGAGAACAAGCCCTACAGCAATGATGCCTACGAGGTCTTCAAGAACAGATTTGCCGTGTGCCAAGGCTACTCCAACCTGATGGTGGTGATGTGCATGACTCAAGGAATACCAGCAGTAGTCATCAATGGCTACCTCAACTACGGCTCAGACCTTGGCCATGCGTGGATGTACGGTTGCCCCGATGATACTTGGTATGTAAGCGACCCCACCAACGGAATCAACAGCCGCCTAATGAAATATACTGCACATTATAGTGAGCTCAAGCCCATGCAGGCCGATGTTGACATTTTCAAGGATGACTATGCAGTCTACAACTACTATGACGGGAAGCTCAATGTAAAGACCGTTCTCGCCAAGGATTTCTCATTCGCAGTTCCTTACAGTGTAGGAGGATTTGTTATCGGTTCGTTCAACCCGAGCGTAGACCTTCCCGAAGGACTCACGGAAATCTATCTCGGTCAGAACATCATGACAATGGGTGAGCCTGATGCGATGAATCTGAGCATCCAGAATTTTGGACGCAACCTGCAGGCTATTTACGTGCATGAGGACAATCCCTCGCTGATGGATCACAAGGGTGTTGTGTATCGGAAGAACGGTGATACTCCCGAACTCTACTACATCCCCGGCGGTATGACTTCCGTTGAGTTGTTGCCCATGGAGACGATAGGCAAGAATACCATCTGCCACCACAAGAATGTGAAGGAGATCTATTTCCCCGAAGGTACCAAACGCTTGGATAGCTGGGCTGTAGAAGACTGTCCCAAGTTGGAGCGTGTATACGTTCCCGAGGATGCCGAGATCTCTTCCGGTGCCTTTCCTAAGAATGTAGAGATTATCCGTGGCATACCGAGCGGTATCAAGAACATCACCATGTAACTTTGATACAGCACCCTATCAGCTAAAAGGTTAACCACACTAAAAAAAACAAAGGCCGCATCCTCAAGGATGCGGCCTTTGTTACCCTGTTTCAATACCTTTAAGCGTTCATCGCTACCGTCACTGTCATTTAGCATCTATAGTTACAGTGGTAACCCATCAATTATACTATCGCCTGCTTGATGCAATCCACGATATAGCGTACATCCTCGTCCGTCACGTGGCCATACGCGCCAAGTCCTGTTCAAAAGCATTCACATTCGGTCCCATAGGCACCACCCAATTGGTATCGAATGCCTCCTTCACATATTTCTGTTCCACACCCTCCTCTGACATATGCGCCAGACAGAGATAAATCATCTTTCTCTCTTCCATAATTAGAATCTGTTTTAAAATTATCGCTAATATGTTTTAGAATCTGCTTTTCAAAACAGATTCTAATATTGTAAAAAAGTGAATACGAAGTTGTGCCCTATGCGTAAGCGGAATAGGACATATTGAAGTGTAGGCGTTAGTCACCTGCACCCATTTTTTATAGTTTTTTCAGTAAAATCGCCAAGCCTTACTTAATCTTCACCATAAGACACGGATGGCTCATTCAGTAAGGTTGGGGAGTCATCTTTCAAACGGTATCCTTGCAAGAGTTCAAGGATCTCTGCTGGTGTTTTCGCCAGGAGTGGAGAATGAGAAAAATCCTTGACATTACGAGTTACTATTACACTTGCATTGCACGCACTTGCCGTATAGCATTGCACTGCATCTTCAAAGTCGGTAAATTCAGAAATCAAAGCTTGCTGCATTATTTGTCCATCTACAGCACATACTGTGAAGAGATTATTTAACTCTGAGAGCAATACCAACAATTGCTTATGTCCATATTGCTTCTTCAGCACATAATAGACAGTAGTAAAGGAGAGTGCCGACATGCATAATTCATCCCCTCTCTGACAACACAGAGTTATCATTCGGTTAGCATCCTCAGCAAAGGGTTGACGCTTAGCCAAATAATCTATTACCACATTTGTGTCAAGGAAGAATTTCATCACACGCGATATTTTTCGTACAAAGCGATAGTTAGTTCCTCTTTATAATCAAAGTCCTCTGGCAGTTGTATGCAGCCATATAAGCGTTTTGCCAGCTCCACCTTATCTGTCGGTGAAGATGCCTTTGCCTGCGACTGTGTCATACCCCACCCCATCTTCTCAACCAACTTGTTCAAGAAGTTCACGTCCGATTGAGGCACATTGAGGCTTACATTTACCATATTATTCATAATGCCAAAGTTTATCTCTTGCAAAGGAACAAACAAAATCCGAATTATCCTAATGTCAACACAGAAAAATTCTACAGGTTTCGATTCGTCAGAAGATAGAAGAACCTATCAAAAGGTTTTCGTCTTCGTTCAGCTTTGAGGTCTGTATGAGAATAAAAATTTGATGGTTGAGTGATGATGGTTTAGAGTTCATAACTCATAATTAAGCACTCCGTGCTTCTGGCTGTCCTCACGCCCACCTAAAACAACTCAGGCCGCATCCGTAGATGCGGCCTGAGTTAGATTGTTTTAATATTTAATTACATCATCGACACTACTCCAGCCTAACCTCTTTCACCAACATTCCCATGGCTCGCTTGGCGAGTAGCCATAGGGCACTATGCCGATATACTCGGTGGAATTTCCACATCGACTTGAAGTAACTGGCGGCAAGAGCTATACGGAATCGCAATCCCTTGTATCCTTTTGTATAGAGACTGTCGCCTTCGAGGATATCCTGCAGTATACGTGTTGCAAGGCGCTTTGTCGCCTCACTCTCCTCCACAGCGAAGGTATGTATCTGCAGGCCCAGTTGATGCACGCAGATATAGTTCAAGCACTGCACGAAGCGTGTGTAGTGCATCTTGTCGCACCAGTGCCAGAAGCTACCCCAGTCCACCTTGTCCTGCTCTCGTTTGAGAAACAATGCCCAGTCCATCACATGACGCACCTTGATGCTCTCGTAGAGGAAGTGACTCATGGCATGTGCCGTGAGGAACAGCGCATTGAAATCCGCTGACGGGGTACACATCATCGAATCTCCGATGACACATCCCCCACCCTGCTGCTCTACCAGCTGCCGGAGATGGCGCTCCAGCGCCTTGGTATCCTTGCCATCCTTGATGGCAAGCGAGAACTGATGGTTCTCTATCTCCAATCCCTCATAGTTGATGTGTGAATGCTTGTAATGGCCTCGCTTCACCTCATACCCAGCCTGTTCCGCTATGCAGTTACCCTCTTCATAGCATCCGTTCCATGCAACCATCCCGCTATCACTCTTGTAGAGATAGCAGTCCAGATCCCCGAACTCCCGATGCCATGGATTAGGGTAATACTGGCTCACCGCCACTCCCTTGAGCACCAATGTATGCAGTCCATGCTCATGCATTAGTTGGGCGAAACTGGCACACCGCTGATAGATAGCCCTTGTCTGCTTTTCTATAGCCATCGAATGCGACATCCACTTCATTGCCAGTTCTCTCGGTGGTGCAAGTTCTTTGGGCAGTGCCTGTATCTTCTCGAACGCTACCGCCGTCACTCCTTGTCGCTTGGCTATAGCATACAGCGCTGCCCAATCCTTGGATGAGAGTCCCTGCAATCGTTCCTGCCCTATGGAGCTGTCATTTATGACGCAACGTAAGATGTCAAACAACAAGCGATACATTTCGAAAATCGTCAGATAGTCTTCGTTTTCGTTAACGTTGTCACCGTTTCTCAAACGACTTTATCACATCCACATATTTCTGCGTACCCACGGCACGTGTCAGGTTCTTGAGGATGAACTCGCGACCGTTGCGTCCCAATTGTTCGCAATGTTCCCTGTCATGATAGAGGTCGAGGATAGCCTGTTTGAAGGCCTCCTTGTCGCCCGCCTTAGTGAAAATACCACATTGGTTCTCTGCGACAATGCTCTTCAACTCATTCTCATCAAAGTTTGCCAATACGGGACGCGAAGCAGAGAGTATGCTCCATGTCTTACTGGGCACCGAGTTCTCGCCCACTCCAGGTTTGGAGATGACGAGACCAGCATCGCCCAAGCTGAACACGTGCGATATATCCTCATAGGGTTGGAAGGGGAGCAACGCCACATTGCCAATATTCTTCTCTGCAATGATTTCCTGCACCCGCTTCTTGTAGGCGCCCTCACCGATGAGCACGAATTGGATGTCAGGTTCCTCCGTTTCCAGCTCCTTGGCCACCTCGAGCAGCATATCCATGTTCTGCGTCAGGCCGATGTTGCCGCTATAGGTGATGTAGAACTTCTTGCGGTCGAGGCCGTACATGTCGAACAGTTTGTTCTCCTCACGCGGCACATGCTTCACCGCTTCCTCGTCCACCCAGTTGTATACCACCACAATCTTCTCCTCGGGCACCCCTTTCGCCATGATGTTGCGCTTGAAGTCCTCAGAGATGACGATGATCTTGTCCGCATTGCGATAGGTGAAGTTCTCTATCACGCGCCCAATCTTCCACAGCAGACCACCCTTCTTGGCCAGGCCAGTACCAGCCAGCGAATCGGGGAAGATGTCCTGCAGATTATAGACGAAGGGCACCTTCTTGATTTTCTTCAGCAATCCACCCAACACGCCTTGTATAGGCGGCGTGCTTGCCAGATAGATAAGGTCAATATCCTTGGCACGAAGCCCCTTCCAAAACTGGGCACACCAACAGAAGACATAGCGCAGAGCACGTTGGATGGGGTTACTTCCCTCACGGAACATCGAGAAACGATATACCTCCATCATTCCATTATACATCACTTCATGTTTTCGGGCGCTGTACTCTGCACGCATCTCATCAGACACACCACGAGTAGGAGTCGGAGTATAGAGCAACATCTTATACCCCATCTGCGAAAACGCACAATAGCGATGGTCGTTAAGATGAGAGCTAGCCATTTGCTCTGGCTTGAAATACGGAGGGAGCAACAATATTTTCATATTTTTTATTCCTTTATTATCACCCAAAAAGTTTGGAAGATAAGTTTTATATCATACCAGAACGAAGCGTTATCCACATACTCCAGATAGAGCTTGATTTTCTCCTGCATGATCACATTGATGTAGTAGTCTTCAGGATCAGCAGCCTTCTCCATCAGTTCGTTCTCGTTACGAAACTTGATGCTGGCAGGGTCTGTGATACCCGGACGCACATCAAGTACGTGCCTCTGCTCTGGAGTCCAATAATTCACATAGTGACGCACCTCGGGACGAGGACCTACCAAAGACATATCACCCACAAACACATTGATGAGCTGTGGCAGCTCATCGAGCTTAAACTTACGAATAAAGTATCCACTACGTGTCACGCGAGGGTCACGTCCACCTATAGTCACCAGCGAACCCTTGTCAGCCCCCACTCTCATTGAGCGGAACTTATAGATTCGGAAGTCCTTGTTATGACGTCCCACACGTACCTGACGATAGAATACAGGGCCCTTTGAATCCAATTTAATCCAAATAGCCACAATTAACAGCACAGGGCTGAGGACGAGTAGTCCACAGCCCGACGCCACGATATCAAATAAACGTTTCATTACCAATCACTTATTTAAGAGATTTTTATCATAGTAACACTCTTTCACGGTTTCATCGTTAAAGAACGGTTTATCCGTATCCAACGTAGAGCCAATCACTTTTGCTGGAGCGCCCACGACTATCGAATAGTCAGGCACATCCTTCGTTACGACACTACCGACACCGACCACACATCCTTTACCGATTTTCACACCAGGCATAATACAGGCATGACCTCCGATGAAAGTATATTCCCCAATACACACCTCTTTATGTATATACCCTTTACGGGCATCAACATCCATGTGTATATACTGTTCGCCATTCAAACGAATAGCCATGTGACTGCTATGCGACAATATCATAGAGGAATAACCAATCTGACATCCATTACCAATCTTTACGCCACCAGAGGCATCTATGCGTGCATAATGGTTCACCCACACATTATCCCCGATGTCTAGTTTATCCCTCTCGGTTATAACTGCAGATGAGGATATTCGTGTAGCTTTATAGTACTTCTTCTGTGCCTTGTTATAATAGCCATATACCATTATAGGCCTGCTGAATACCGAGAGTACACGTTGCGCAAGTGATATCAGATACCCTAGCGGTGAGAAATAGATTTTTTTACCTAGCGACATAGAATAACTATTTGCTAATTATCTCCACAAAGTTTTCAATCACAAACTCCACCTGCTCGTCCGTCATACAGGTATTGAGCGGCAGCGTCACCTCGTTGCGGTAGTGGTCATAGGCATTGGGATAGTCTGCAATGTCGAACCCGAGGTTCTTGTATGCCGTCATCATGGGCAGGGGCTTGTAGTGCACATTGCAAGCAATCTCACGACGAGCCATCTCGATGATTACCTCGTTGCGATACTCCACATCCTTGCCTAATAGACGCACGAAGTAGAGGTGACCACTCGAAGCATGGTCATCACCGTAATGGTCGAGCACCTCCACGTTCAAGTCCTTCAATGCCGCATTGTAGCGCTCAATGATTTCTCTGCGACGAGCCAGCATCTGCGGATAGCGCTCAAACTGCTTCAGTCCGATAGCCGCCATGATATCCGTCATATTGCACTTGAAGGCAGGTGATACGATATCGTACTCCCAAGCACCCAGCTGCGTCTTGGCCAGTGCATCCTTGTTTTGGCCGTGCAGTGAGAGCAGCTGGAACTGCTTATATATCCACTCATTGTCTACGCCCTCGATGTTGCGCCATGTCACGGCACCACCCTCAGCAGTAGTGAGGTTCTTCACTGCATGGAACGAGAAGCTGGTGAAGTCGGCAATCTCGCCACACATCTTACCCTTGCGCTGAGCACCAAAGGCATGAGCAGCATCGGCCAACACCACCACACGCCCGAAGGCACGCTGCAGGTCGTTGGCAGGGCGGAACAGGTGACGCTTGCTCTCCACGGCAGCAAACACCTTATCGTAGTCGCACACCACACCCGCCAAGTCCACGGGGATAATCACCTTGGTGCGCTCCGTGATGGCATCGGCCAGCTTCGAGTAGTCCATCTCGAAGGAGTCGGGTGCAGTATCTACCATCACCACCTTGGCACCCACGTGACAAGTCACGCTTGCCGTTGCCGTATAGGTATAGGCACAGGTGATGACCTCATCGCCGGGCCCCACCTCGAGGAGGCGAAGCACCAACTCCATGCAGGCCGTAGCCGAGTTGAGGCACACAGCCTTCTCGGTATGGCAGTAGTCGGCAATCTGACGTTCAAACTCTTTGGTACGAGGTCCAGTAGTAATCCATCCTGAACGGATAGCTTCACACACTTCATTAACCTCCAACTCACTCATGTCGGGGGGAGAAAATGGAACTTTCATAGTAGTTAATTGTTAAGAATTTGTAAAAGTATTTTAATTAAGATTTATGATTTATGAAGGTTCGTGCAAACGAGCGAAATGTAAACTTGTTTACAATTTCTAAGCGCCGATGCGAAAGGAGCATCGGTTGCGACGACGGAGCCTTTAGGGTCCCAAAGGAGTAGCGACTTGTCGCTCTATAGCCGAAGCTCAACAACGGAGTTGTTAATTATGAATCTTCAATTCCCAATGTCTCATCCTCGGCCAGCGCATAGCGCAGCGCAAGGTCAGGCCACGACTCTTCGTCGTAGTACTCCATCAGGCAGCGGCGCACCTTAGCGCTGCACGACATGTGCACATCTTTCCGAAAAGGAGGTTCGTGTAGGTTCGGGTACTGATGCCGGCAAGGCGGCAAAAATCCTTCACTCTCACGCCCAGCGCCTCGCGCTCGGTAGTGATCAGCAGCCCCAAGGGGCTGTAGGGTTTCTTGGAACGACGCATTCTAATTGAAAGTTGACAAGGTTCGTACAAGCGAACGCGATGTAAGTTTGCTTACAAATCGCTCAGTGAGCCGTCATCTGCGAGTGTCAACGATGCAGCTTCTGTGTCTTCTGTGATTTCTGTGGGCGACAATATAGGTATTGTCCAAACGGTTCATTGCAGTTACCCCCTCCGTCGCACAGAGCACTGATTTGGCTTGCAAGCAAGACGCTTTTGTGAAACTAAAGTTTCTGTCAGCGCAACCAACGATCATCAGGCGAAGCCGACTAACCTTTTTTATCAAAAACGAATGCTATATCCTCCCACAGCGGGAGTATCACTCTATTTTCCTTTCAGTTACTTTGCGGTAGCTTTCTAAGAAAGGTTAAGAGCTGCGAGGCAGCGGTTAAGGGTTAAGGGTGAAAGACTTTAACCAGCAACCTTCGGTTGCGATTAACCAGACGAAGCCGATTAACCCGCAGCTCCGCTGCCTAAATAGTAAATTGTATAATCGTAAATTAACATGATGTACCTCAACTACTTCCGTGGCTACACCGACAGTGAGCCCAAGACCACGACACTCGAGGAGGTCGTGCGTCTGATTGCCGACGATGCGTCGGTACGTGACCTGACCGAGAAACATCGGTACTACCTCTCCATGGGCGACGACAAGAGCGCCCGCCAGTGCAAACGCCTGCTCCCCTGCTTCGCCGTAGCCGTCCGCTTCGAGGGCGGCAAGCAGCAATGCCACATCGTAGACTACACGGGACTATCGATCGTTGACATCGATCACGTAGCACCCGACGACCTTGCTCGCGTGCTCGCCGTCATCAAGCGCGACCCACACACGCTGCTCGCCTACACTACCGTGTCGGGGCACGGGGTGCGCGTATTGGCAAGATGGGAGCCCCCCTCTATGGGGAGGACTCAGTCAACGCAAGAAACTATTCACACAAACATTCCGGAGGTGCTCCCCATAGAGGGGGAGCTGTCCGAAGGACTGAGGGGGTCTCTATATAAGGAATCCTTCCTCGCCATCAACGACTACTACCGCCGTATCACCGGCCACAACACCGACCTGCAGTGCAAGAACGTGACGCGCCTCTCGGGCATCGCCCATGACCCTGCGGTATATTATAATCCCGAGGCGGAGGCCTTTGTCATCGAGCCTGAGCAGCGCCGCCCTGTGGGGCGCCCGTGCCGTGGTGTAACCCCCACGAAGGTGGAGGCTGCCATCGCCGAGGAGCTGGAGCGCCGCGGCGTGCATTACGAGGCTGGCAGCCACAACAGATACATCGCCCAGGCCTGCTATCTGATGAACCGCTACGGTGTGCCCGAAGCCGACTGCACCGACTGGGCGCTCACCCGCTTTGCCGACTATCAGGCCGCAGGCAATGATGTTGCCGGCATCGTCGGTTCCTGCTACCGGCAGACCGAGGAGCACGCCACGCTACGTCCGCCACGCGAGCAGAAGGAGCGCTATGCCAGCGTAAAGGAGATCCAAGACTACCTCACCGAGAAGGCTGTACGTATACGTCACAACCTTGTGAGCAGGAAGTGGGAGATTAAAAGCTGCGAAGCAGCGGTTAATCGCGACTGCGTCGCTGGTGAAGGGTTAAAGGTTAAGGGGTACGAAGCCACATTAACCAGCGGCACCGCCACAATTAACCAGGCGAAGCCGATTAACCATGTCGAAGACATATTAACCGCGCAAAGCGTTTTAACCAGTAGCGAAGCTACGATTAACCGCACCGAAGCTGCATGGACCGACCTTACCGACCGGCACGTCAACTCCATCTACCGAGCCTTCTCGCTCGACACGGGCCGACGGCTGCGCATATCGGACCTGTATATCATCATCGAGAGTGACTTCTACCCCACCTACCACCCCTTCAGGGAGTACCTGGAGGCACTGCCTCAGTGGGATGGCTACGACTATATCGACGAGCTGGCCTCGCGCGTGCATGTCGTAGGCTGTGAGCAGAAGATGCACAACCGCTACTTCAAGAAATGGTTTGTCGCCATGGTGGCCGCATGGATTGCCGACGGGGTCACCAACCACGAGATACTCACCTATATCGGTTCGCAAGGAATCTACAAGAGCACCTTCATGCGCCTGCTGCTGCCCCCTGCGCTGCGTGCCTACTTCTCGGCACGTAACTTCGCCCACCGCATGAACAAGGACGACCGCCTGGAGCTTACCGAGATGGGGCTCATCGCCCTCGAGGAGCTTGACCACATGAAGCCCTACGAGCTCAACCAGCTCAAGGCCATCACCACCGACCCTACGGTGAACGAGCGTGCCGCCTATGCCCACTTCCGTGAGCGCCGCGAACATATCGCCTCGTTCTGTGGCACGGGCAACAATGCCCGCTTCCTCACCGACCTTACGGGTAACCGCCGTTGGCTACCCTTCATGGTCGACAGCATCGACTCGCCCTACGAGCATCCCTTCCCCTACGAGGGGCTCTACGCCCAGGCCTATGCGCTGTGGCGCGAGGGCTTCCCCTACTGGTTCAGCCACGAGGAGAATGCCGAGCTGGAGCAGCACAACCGCCACTTCGAGGAGCCCAACATGGAACTCGAACTGATACAGACCTACTTCCGGATGCCCCATGAGCATGAGATAGGCGAGTTCTACACCGCCACTCGCATCATCGAGACCATCAACTATAGTGTGAAGACTCCCCTCCAGCCTCGTAACATAGCCATCTGGATGAACAAGCTAGGCTACACCCAACGCCGTCGCGACAACATACGCGGATGGAACGTCATCGTTCTCAACTGTACGGAGATCAAGCTCAAGCAGCAAGAAAACGCTCGCATGAGCACACCCGAATAGGTCACAGGTCGTATATAGGACTGCCAGATGCCGTCACTGCCATATACTTTTAAAACCCCTATAGGAAAATAATTAATTCAGATAACCAATACCTATCTTAATTATTTAATTAGCTATATAAGGTTGAGAAAGCAAGTGGCTGCTGCGGTTGATGGCAGTCGTTATCGTTTCCATTAACCTTTAACCCTTAACCAGCAACCATGGCTGCGATTAACCGCAGCTCGCTGCCTGTTTTTGTCTTCGCTCAAAAATCACTTCACTGAACAGAAAAAATAAGTAAAGAGATTTCAGAAAATCAGTAAAGTGATTTTTTTTATAATTGCACAGGGCTCACATAAGTCAAGAAATCGACCTTTGGCAACTTACTCCCCTTAGCAACAACATCCACAACAAACTGCTGTGCCTCATCTACAGACATCAAGCCACGTCGGATGGCGTAGTACAAGAAATCAATAGTTGTGAGATACGTCACTCCATTCCGTTCGCAGTAGTCGCTGATGTCTTTCAGGTTGCTACTACCTATAACATTATTTGTAAACTTACAATAGGCCATACATGCGCTCTCACCTCTACCGAACTTCGTTTTCAGCATAGCATATTCACGCTTCATCTCCCCTTTGGGTTGGAAGTCCCGCACCGTCATTTTCCCCAACAGCGACATCGTATTGTCCAGCTGTGTACGTATGGGCGGCTTCACCTCATCATATACCACAGAAAGAACCACGTAAGCATACTCAGGGAATATCTCCGGCAATAGACTCATGCAGCCGCCTTTGGAGAAATGGATGAGCACATCAGCATCAATCACAATCTCCACCTTGGCCATAAGATATCACGTTTAGCAGTTCGTCGTAATGACCTTCAGAGATACGCTCCTGTTCAAAGAGCGTACGAGCTTTCTCACCGTAGTCTCCGATAACCAGCCCCTCGTTGCCTGCCCGATACAGTGATACATCATAGCCATACTCTCGTGCAGTCTGTATCACCGACAACTGGGACAACGCTTCATACTGAGTCTCAGTTATCAAATCCACCTCCTTAAGGCGTAACAATAAGGAGCTGCGTGACACACCAAAATACTGCTCCATACGCAACACGTGTGCTATGTGTACTCGTTTCGCCTCTATAGCTTCTGCAGGAAGCATAGAGAGCATCCCTTCGTAAGGCATGAGTAATGCCGAAGCAAACATATTGGCCTGTCGTTCTTCGCGCGAGCGTCCTTCTATACGGCACAGGTGAGGTTGAGGGTTCTTGTCATAATAGAGATGATACAATTCATGTGCGATGGTAAAGTGTTGTCGTCCTCGCGAACTATTGCTGTTGACTAAGATAAACCGGTCATCATTGTCTGTTCGTAGAGAGAGTCCCGCAGCCTCAGCCGACAATGGACGATATACGGTAAGGACGTTCAACTTCCTCACCAGACTCTTCACATTAATGGCTTCGGTCAGACTCAAACCGTTATCAGCTCTGAACTTACGCGCCAAGACTTCCACCTTACTAAAAACTTCCTTCATCACTACTCAGCCAAAAGATTATTCATCTTAAGATAATTCTTCACTATGCGCTTAAAGTCTGCTATCTGAGCAAGATCTGTCGCATTGAGTTCATCGATACGAAAAGCACAAGCCATCATACTTCTGACCTTCTTTTCATCGTCCTCGAAAAACATGTCAAGCTCTATGCCCAATAAATCGGCAGCACGTTCGAGCACATCAATAGGCATCTCACGTTCTCCCAACTCATAGTTAGAGTATGCCGAGCGAGTAATCCCCAAACACTCTGCAACCTGCTCTTGTGTAAAGCGATTGGCTTCACGCAGGAACCTAAGGTTGCGTCCTATGATCTTATCCATATTCCAAAATCCAAGTTTGACCGTGGCAAAGATACAAAGATTTCGCAAAACCATCTATATTTTGCCACACTTTTCACACAACTCGAACGTTTTTTTATTCAAAAAAGTTTTTGTTTTCGTTACTGCGAAGCAGTTATTCGTACCCGCTGCCACGCAGCCAGTCTTCAACTTTGACTTCGTCGAACTTCGGCTACGCTCGCAGAGTGATTGCAAGTGAACTTGTATCGCGCTCGCTTGCACGAACTTTCAATTTTCAATTTGAGAAGCGCGCGCTTCTCACGGCTCTCCCAGATACTCAAAGATCAGCTGCACCTGCCGTCGAGTGAAGTGCCGATCCTTGGTGCGGTAGCCCGTAGCGAGCAGCTCGTCCATCAGGCCATTGGCATTGTGGATATATCTATTGAGGCGGCGCAGCGCATTGGATGTCGATCCTATAGGGAAGTACATCGTGGCCAGCTCGCCCTTCGTGTAAGGTCTGATTGCTATCTCCTGTTCCATAACTTTATAGTTTTCGTCATCGATTTCGTAGCGTATTCGACATACGCCTTTCACCCTATAAAGTTACAAATAATCAACGAGATATGCAAAAAACAAAAACTTTATTTCTCCCACAGACCTAACAGAAAACACAGATATCTGCTGATCCAAATGCAGGAGCGAAGCAACCTGCAAGTCTGTAAGGTCTGTGCCGTCTGTGGGAGACCATCAAAGCTCCGTGTGGAAGAACACATCAGCTGCACTCATTCACTTATCACCCACAGACCTAACAGAAAACACAGAAAATCTGCTGATCCGAATGCAGGAGCGAAGCGACCTGCAAGTCTGTAAGGTCTGTGCCGTCTGTGGGAGACCATCAAAGCTTAGCCTTCACCATATCCATTGATAACCCTCTTAACGCCATCCATGATATCACTAACATTAAAGTTTATGAGTAGCCCCAAGCGGCGATTAGTGAGTTTCAGATAGGTCTTCAGCTGTTTATGATGCACAGGCTTCAATTCTTCTACGGATTTCAGTTCTACTATGAGTTTATCATCAACAAGCAAATCCAATCTCAACCCATCACCTATATTCACCCCTTTATAGTTCACCTCTACCTCTACTTGTGATCTCACAGGGATACCCTTTAGCTTCAATTCGTGTATCAGAGCCTTTTCGTATACCGTTTCCAATAAACCAGGGCCAAGAGTCCTGTACACTTCCATGGCACAACCTATCACTTGGTAGGACAAATCATTCAGCATTTCCATAGTTATATCCATTTCACCTCGGCAAAGGTACGGATAAACGAGCGAGAAGCATGAAGTCTACTTCAATATTTTTCATACTCTCCCACAGACCTAACAGAAAACACAGATATCTGCTGATCCAAATGCAGGAGCGAAGCAACCTGATAGTCTGTAAAGTCTGTGCCGTCTGTGGGAGACCTCTAAAAAGTTATCTGTGCGAGAAAAAACACTTTTTCTGGCGCGTCATAGCTCGCATTGACAGACGATGAGGGATAGCGGATGTAGTAACTTTGCACTGTCAATTGATGACAGTGCGAGCTTCGGATGCACTCGTTGGGAAATTGCAAGTGCACTTGCATTTCACTCGTTTGCACGAACCTTGCAACGTCAATTGACACCTAAACCTTATTTATTAACCCGAATTGTGAAATACGATTTGTCATCCGGAGGCAACTCATAATTCATAATTCAAAATTCAGAATTAATTAACCATGATCAACTACGCAGTCAAGAGAACCAAGAACCCCAAGGGCGCCGAAGGCGTGAACTACTACCACGCCAAGGCCATCAAGACCAGTGACTACACCTTCGAGGACCTCGCCGAGGACATCAACAACAGTACCACGGTGACCCAGGCCGATGCCATGGCCGTGCTCCGTTCCATGAAGCCCTTCATCACCAAGGCCCTGCTCGCCGGCCAGTCCGTCGTGCTCAACGACCTCGGCCGTCTGCAGGTAGGCATCCAGGGCAAGTGCTACCCCGCCGAAGTCTTGGAGGACCAGGAGTTCTCGCCCTCCTCGATGATCAAGGGTCACAAGATCCTGTTCCGTCCCGAGGTGAAGCTCAAGAACGCCATCAAGAGTGGCTTCTCGCTGAAGCGTATCTCCAGTGAAGCTTTGGCGTAGCCAAACGTCACTGGAACGAAAACGATGACGAAAACGAAAACCTGCCATCTGGAAGAAAAGTCTTCGTCTTCGTTTTCGTCTTAGTCATTAAGTAATGTACAAGAAACAATCACAATGAAACAGATGAATTGGAAAACCATCCTTAAAGTTCTCATTGCCGTGCTCACCGCCTTGGCTGGTAGCCTCGGTGTAGTGAGCTGTATGTAACCATGAGACCGCTATTCCGTGCGCTGCTGCTACTCGGCGGCGCACTTACGCTAATCGCGTAATATCATTAACACAGATTTCTTTTTTTCTGTCAACAGATATAACTGATTGCACAGATTGGCGCACACGCATTGCTTGTGCTAGCCTCCGGCATGATAAATAATCCGTGTAATCTGTGGCATCTGTGGCTTTTAAAAAAAACATATTAGTTGAAAACCTATGAAGTATTTCTCGATAGAAGAATTAACAAGTAGCGCTACCGCGCTGCGCGAGGGCATCGACAACCGCCCCGGCAAGTGTGCTTACCACCTGCTTCATGTATTAGTAGAGCAACTCCTCGATCCCATCCGCGAGGCGTGGGGCGAGCCCATCGTCGTGAGCTCAGGCTACCGCTGCAAGGAGCTCAACGAGCTTGTGGGCGGCGCCAAGCACAGCCACCACCTCATCGGGTGTGCAGCAGATATTATCGCCGGTAACAGGGCCGACCACCGCCGTCTGTTCCGTCTCATCCAGCAGATGCAGCAGGAAGGAAGGAGCCGCTTCACTCAATTGATCTGGGGCGGAGCGAAAGGAGCTCCGCTTGCGACGACGGAAGATTTATCTTCCCAAAGGAGTGCCGCTTGCGGCTCTGACGGCCGCTGGATCCACATCAGCTACGTGCCCTCAGATCTGAGATGTCAGGTCATCGAATGATGCCATCAACCAAGAGCTGGCTGCGCAGTGGAACCAACCGCAGCGCAGCAGCTCTTAACCTTGCCGAAGGCATATTAACCTGTCGCAAAGCGACTATCAACCCGAGCAGAGCTCGATTAACTCGCAGCAATGCTGCTTGTTTTAGTTTTCGTCATAAATGTCAAGTCATCATGATGGCTTGACATTTTGTTTTGTCTTCGTCCTTCCTTAACCTCTAGCAAATTCACAAACAAGTTTTTCAAATCTTTCTTGATCTTGCAGAAATTCGTGTAGCAAGTTATCACAACGCTCTGCGTAAGCATTATAATCTTGCTGTATAAAGGTTTTAAGAGCATTCTTCAAATCAGAGCAATCCACCAACGCTACACCTACATTATATTTCTCAGCGTAGTCACCTTGAATAGTATCCTTAGTGACAATCATTGGTTTGCGATAAATAAGAGAATTGTAAAAACGATTCGAAAGAGCCGTGTCATGAGTAATCACCCGTGGATAGAAAATATTCATAAAGGTAGAAGATTGCACATAGCCAGCCTCCTCGTGCTTCTGATAAAAGCCCTCGAAACTTACGTTCACTATTTTATGCTCATCACAGTAAGCTGCAAGCTGAGTTGCTCCTCCCCCTCGTCCTACAAAACGAACGGTGAAGCCGTTCTCATTAGCTAAAGCCTTCACTACCTCCACATTGGATGAGAAGTCACGAATACCACCTATTGTTAGGACATCAATATTGTCAGAAGAGCCAAAACCCTTTGCATCGCGCAAACCAATAGTTTTCTTCACGGCATCAACATCGAAATTGTGAGAAAGATAATATTCACGTTTAGGCAAGCAACGTCTAAAACCAGGAGAAGAAATCACATTTGCATAACTAACCTTAGTCATCAATGCAAACAACTGACGTAGTCCTGGTTTCTGCTCTATAGAAAGATCCCTATAATCAATTACAAATCGTCCTTTAAACTTCCTCATCAGGAAGGAGCTTAGTAGGCAAGTCATTTGAGGTCCAAAGACAATCAACCGATCAAACCCATTCTCCTTTACAACTTTCTTTATGAAAGCGATGTAGCGACGATATGCCGAGAAACTGGCAGAGCCATTATTTACATGTATATTCTCTTCGTATTGTATTCCTTCTTTAGCATCTTTACCATCTCTATTCCATGAGATAATCTGGTGTTCCACATTATTCTCCTGAAGAATACGAGTATAGATACGCACATAAGGAGCATACCATATTGTACCTGGCAATATCAGTCCTATCTTCATTTCTGCATTATTTTAGAGCATTAACAATTCTTCCGCATGCCAAACCATCGCCATAGGGGTTGACAGCCTTACTCATCGTGTCGTAATACTCTTGATTATCCAAGAGCATAGATACCTCAGATACAATCTTGTCGTAGTCGGTACCAACGAGCTTAACTGTTCCAGCATCCAATGCCTCTGGACGCTCGGTAGTATCGCGCATCACGAGTACAGGCTTTCCTAAACCTGGTGCTTCCTCCTGAATGCCACCACTGTCGGTGAGCACGATGGTAGACTTCGACATCAAATGTACAAACTCTAAGTACTGAAGTGGCTCAATGAAGAAGAAGTTGGGACGGGTCAGATCCTCGCCAAATACTTCGTGAATAGGCTTACGTACATTGGGGTTCAGGTGCATGGGGTAGACAAAATCCACCTCAGGATATTTCTCCGAGAGGTCTTTCATCGCGGTCACCATGCGGATGAAGCCATCACCGAAGTTCTCTCTTCTATGACCAGTAATAAGCACGAGCTTCTTTCCATCGGCAAGGCGGGTCACATCATAGCCGGCATTGAGCAGGATAGCATCCTGTTCCTTAGCTAATGCTGAATCTTCCTTGAGTTTGTTTACCACAAGGTGGAGTGCATCAATAACAGTATTGCCTGTCACATGAATCTCGCCCATCGCCTTCTCTTCAATGAGGTTCTTCTCTGAGAGAGGTGTGGGAGCGAAGTTATAAGTAGCGATACGTCCTGTTACCTGACGATTCATCTCCTCAGGCCAGGGACTATAGATATTGTGTGTGCGGAGACCTGCCTCTACGTGACCTACAGGAATCTGGGCATAGAAGGCAGCGAGAGCAGCTGCAGTAGAGGTGGTGGTGTCACCATGAACAAGGACTACATCGGGACGGCACTCCTTGAACACGTCACGCATGCCTGTGAGAATACGAACGGTAACATCGGTCAGGTCTTGACCCTGCTTCATGATGTTAAGGTCAATATCAGGAGTTACTTCAAAGATTTTAAGCACCTGATCGAGCATCTCGCGGTGCTGACCTGTGACACACACGATGGTTTCAAACTCATCGGTTCGCTTTTGGAATTCCTTCACAAGCGGGCACATCTTGATGGCTTCGGGACGAGTGCCGAAGACGAGCATTATTCTTTTCATATAGTATGTTTATTTGTTTTCAATTAAAATCGAAAGGCTAAAGTTTTATCTTATTAAACTCTAACCAATTTTGATAATCCTCTTTTACAATCTTTGCAGGTGTTCCTGCTATAACAGAACGCTCAATCTCAAAACTCCTATTTACAGTAGCATTTGCGGCTATGGTACAGCTATCTGCAATCTTTATATCGCCAAATAGTATTGCTCCAGGTCCAATGTAGACGTTATCTCCTATGGTTGGTGCTTGTGGCTTTCCTGCACTTGCGCCTATATTTACTCCAGCGTGTATATGGCAATATTTGCCGATTTTTGCATTATGGCTAATAACAATTGTACCATAGTGAGCAATAGATAGACCATAATCACAGACATTAATTGGAATAGAAAAGCCTAATTTTAAAGATTGCTTACGGTAGAGTATTTTATACCATAATTTCCCCCCCCATTTTACTGGATTACGACCTTTAGTATTACTATAATACTCTAAATAACGAAGCCTTTTTGTAAACTTCCATATCTCATTTGGAAAGAAGAAATCTTTGATTACACCCAACAATGACAAATGCGGCATACAAAGAGATTTTCGATCTTCTTTGAGATAATACTTTAATTCTCCTTTACTTCTTATCATAATCAGCAATTCTAGTATTAATAAAATCTAATATCTTTTTAGCTCTACCATCAATAGAATAATCGTTATGACGTGACAAAGAGTATTCAGACATTCTAATTCGTAAATCTTTATCATCTTTTAATCTTTTGATTGCTGCTGCAATAGCATCCACATCATTTGGATTCAACCGAATAGAATTCTTTTCATCTAAAATGTCGTCATTAAAAGCTCCATCTGAAGATATTACAGGTAACCCCATAGCCAACGCCTCAACTATGGCATTGCAACACCCCTCTTTCTGAGTGGGCATCACAAACACATCTGCACAATTGATATATTGAGGTAATAAATCATGAGCCAATGGCCCTTTATGGATAATGCCAGGGCAATCAAAATCATAGTCGTACCCCGAAAAAGGTTTCCCTATAAACATAGCCTTTATTTGGGGATCATTCAATTGTGATATAGCATTAGCAATTCTATCTGGTCCCTTTCTTGGGATGAAACCTCCTACAAATCCAATAACAAAATCACCATCCTTAATGCCTAATTGTTTTTTCATATCTTTCACTTCCATCTTATGAAATATGGTTGTATTTACACAATTAGGAAAAACATCTATATTTGACTCATTGCATAAATTAAAGCTAAGGCATTTCCGTTTGTTTTCAGATGAGACACTGACAACTCCTGTCACTGAAATTCTCAAGTTCTCCAATGCATTCTTAGATAAGCTATTAACCATATTCTCCAAAGCATTGTCGCCTTCACCACAGGCGACAAACAGCGGAAGCCCATTTTTCAATGCATACTTGTATACCAACAAAGTACTTGACCAAAAATGCGTATATAGGATATCACTCTTAACTTTGCGAACCCTTGATGTCACAGCAATACGATTGAACCAATTTGATATTTTCCCCAAAAATCCATTATTACCAAATGATATTGCATAAGGACGATATATAGGATATTCTATGCCCTTTTCGGTCTTGCCCACACTAAATTTCGGCAGTAATCGCACATGATGAGCCATTGCATGTGTTACACTCTGTGGGGCAACTACAGTTACTTTGATCCCCATATCAATTATTGCATGCACCAATTGTTGAACAAAAACCAACATCTGATGCCCCTCAGCGGGATAATCACCAGCTATAACAGTTATTGATTTTACTTTACCTAACATATTTTTATCTTTATAGTTGTTGATAAACCTCTTTAAGCTCATCTATAGTCTTGTCCATAGAGAAAAGGCTCATATCACTGATTTGAGGCATCTTTTCATACTCACCTTTCATTGCCAACACCCAAGTCTCTATAGGCGCATCCAACGATAAGCTTGTCACATTCTTCGTTACAATTACATTCTTAGGTATACTATCTGCTATTACGCATCTAACACCACATGCCTGTGCCTCTACCGTTACGATGGAACTTGACTCAAAGAAAGATGTCATAGCAAAAACATCCATTGCATGATACATCCGTTCTACATCCTTTCTTAATCCTGCAAAAATGACACAAGATGTCAGATTCATATCATTGACCATTGTTGTCAAATGTCTCCTTTCAATACCATCACCAACAAACAAAAGTTTTGCATTAGGAATCTCCTTAACAACACCTGCAAAAACTTTTATAAGAAAAGGATAATTCTTAATCTTATCAAGTCTTCCAACTGTGCCTATAACAAAAGCATCTTCAGCAATACCCAATTCCTTACGAATATCAGACTTAGACTCTGACAACTTGTACTTTTCGAGATTAAGACCATTATGTACTACAGGAATATTCTTCAAATGATAGCGTTTTCTTGCTTTCTCCGATTGGTTTTCTGTTACCCCAATAACTTTAAATCTAAACAAATGAAATACAATCATTGCAAAGATGTAAAATCTATAAGGAATAGCATAAGGGTCGCTATGAAGAGTATGAACCTTCTTCTTATTTAACAACAAGATGGGTATTGCTACAAACGGAAGTATATTCATCAGATGGGTATGGATAATATCTGGATTTACTAACTTTAAAGCTTTGTATAAGGAATTCTGATATCTGAACCAATTCACAACAGGTCGCAATGGCCCCGATAATGTAGTAGGCACATAGTTTGCATACACCACATTAAAGCCTTTCTCTTTAGCTTCTTCTTCATACGGCAAACCTGAATAACTATTACCGACAATGACATACGATTCATAATCTTCATCATTGTACATGGAGCGCATGTAGTTCATTACAACAGTTTGTGCCCCTGCTGTTGCAAGATCATAAATCACGTGGGCAATCTTCTTCTTTCTCTGCGATTTCATAACTGGAACTATCAATAGATAGACTTTAAGGATTTCACATTGATAACTAATGCAATCGCAATCGCATTTAATATAAATCCAGAAATACTCGTATTGTCTGTGAATCCTTGTATAATATAATTCAATTGGAATGCAAAAGCTAATAATAGATAAGATTTATATGTATAATAACTTTTTTTAGTTATAAGTTTAACCGTACTTATTAAACAATATATCAGAGGAATTACCAATAGAGCAAACCCCACCATTCCTTGTTCTGCCAGACATTGTATATATAGATTATGAACCATTGTTCCATATTTTAAGGAAAATGTCCCCAAACCTGCTCCCAAAATCTGGTTCTGTTCAAACATATTAATCGCATAATCAAAGAGCTCCTCACGTCCACCAGAGATTGCACTCCAACCATCATCTTGAGAATCCAAGATGCTTCCAGCAATCCTCCTAAAAACGAAATTATCGGATAGAGCTTCTGCATTTGAAACAATATATGTCAACCCCCAACCTAAAGGTATAAGAATCATAAATAGATATTTTATTCGCCCTGAAAATTTTGGAAGTGACACATAATGAACAACCATAGGTATCAATATTGCCATCAATGAATTCATACGTTTACCCGTAAGGAAAACCCCAACGATAAGAAGGACAATCATTATATTGAACAATATTTTCCTTTCATGCAACCATTTTATTTTATCAGACATATACAGCAACACTAATTCTGCCGCAATCAGAATTTCCGCAGTTTTTCCTAATTGATAAGTAATTCCATTAAATCCGTACTCACCACTTGTCCATGAAGAAATTGCATCATAAACAATTTTGTTACCAATAAGCTGCACGTAAAGATTAGGAAGCAACATCTGCAAAAATATACTCGCAACTGTAAGAAATCCACCGTATACGATAAACTTATAAGGTATGCTATCCAGAATGTTGCTTTTACCTGCAACCAGCACCATTATCAAGCAGATATAATAATATACAAAGTTTTCCACACTACCTTGTAAAATCCATCCCATGCAAGTATATATGTAGTATGGAGTCCATACTAAGGCTAAGCTATCTCCTTTTATGCTAAGGGAAGAGTTCTTATTTGTTAACTTCAGCGTAAACGATATAAACAAGAAAAGAAATGACAGATATACAAACAAATTATTTGCATAAATTGTCTTTGTAAATATCCATCCCCAAAATATATAAAAAATAAGGAAGAAATATCCCTTATCTATTTTTCCATTAACAAATCGCATCTTTCTTTATATAAGGTTTAACTATATACACACAAATTGCCACACACCTAACTAAACTGGAGTATTACCTCCGAACTTTAGATACTAGGCTTGCAAATAAATCATTAAACATACCACGCTCACGTTTAGAAAAACCGAAGAAATAAAAAGCTATAATATAAACGATGGACGACAGCATAATCGTCAACACGAATCTGAGCGAAAAATCCCCAATATTTACACATACCCAACATGTAGCAACACTAAAACAAATCGGGAACACCTCACGCAAAATAACATCTTCCATAAAATCTTGAGTTCTAAACCCTGCCTGACGACCGATCAAGGGGATTCGTATAAAAGCACAAAAAGCTTCAATCGCTATATATATGAAAAATAATCCTTGCAATGTGTATACATCAGTCTTTAAACATACAAATAAGAAAACAAACACCAACATTTTAGGGGTTGTCATAACAAACGTGTAGAAACCTATTTTCCCTATAGCATTATTCATGTGAGTAAGCCCTATTGTCATAGAATCAATCAGTAGAGATATAATAAATAGTTTTGAAAAAAAAGCAGCATCCTCAGGTGGAGTTCCCAACCAAAGTCCTAAAATAGCATCTACCTCAAACAGAAAAGGAATACCAATCAAACTCATTAAGAAAAAAGTAATTTTCGACAAGATATTAGATAGAAATATAGTTCTTTTTCTATCACCACCTCCTTCTGCCTTTATTATTTGAGGCGTAATTGCATTTACAACTGAAGATGACAGGAGTTGTGTATATCCCGACAACTGAGAACCGATTCCCCAAGCAGCATTCATAATAGTACCATATATTTTGTTTAGGAAAATGGCAATACCCTGTTGACGAATTGATATACAAAGTGTTCCGTATATACGCCAACCAGCGAATGTAAACAGCTCCAACAGAAATGATTTATCAATTTTTCGAACATCCGGATAAGAGCATTCCGAATACTTGATGTAACAATAAATAGATAAAGCGAGAAAATTAAAACATTGTATCCCAAACATTATATATGCATAGAAAACTAACTTATCTAAATCAGAAACAGACATTATTAAAACTAAAATAACCTTTAACAATGCATCAGCTATTTCAACGATTGATAGATATATGATATTTTCATGCGATGTCAACAATGCTTTATAAGGAGATGTCACAAAAGTGAAGAATAGCATAAATGCTACTAAATAATACACCTCTACAGCTGCGGACTCTCTTCCTTCAGGAATATTTAAAAAACCATCAAAAAAAACAGGCGCCAATACAATTAAACATAAAACGACTATTGCACCTAACAAGAGATGAACAACTAGACAATTATTAAAAACCTTTTTAGTCTTATTATCATCCCCTTTACCTAAATAAAACGACACAAATCGTTGGGTTGTTCCAACTAAAGAATTGGTAATAAAAGCCAACATAGCCACCACCCCGGCAACCAAAGAATATAATCCATAATCACTTTGTCCTAATGATGCTAAAACGAGCCTCACAGTATAAAGTGACAGAACCATATTTATGATGGTACGTCCATATTGTGCCATCGTATTTATAAAAACTCGTTGAGAAGGTTTCATAATAAGCTTTTTAAGTACATCAAAGATTTTTCACGTTTTTCTGCAAGCACACATGAAACCTTACTATAATCTATCTCAGCAGGCATTTCTTCATTTGAATCAATATGATAGTGTGATTCCAACTGAACAGCAGAAAGGATTTCTAATAATCGTCCATTATCATAACTGGTTTCAGTAGGATGCTTATCAAAAGAAATAAAATTACGACCAAAATTTAATGCAAAGATCGTTCCATGGAAAGAGTCCGTAACCAAATATTCACAATTATCAATCAGCCATAGAAACTCCTGACATCCAACACCTTGCAATACATTTTGTTTATTTTCATAAGTTGGACGTGTTAGAATATAATACACTGGCAATGATTTCTCCCTCCCTAACTTCTCAGCATATTCACTTATATTTTTCTTTTCACCTAAAATATAGCATAGGATATATTTCTTAGGCATATTCTCTACTGGTAGAAAATAGTTTGACCAATTCTCCCTGTTCACTAACAAAGTCGGATCTAACACACAATTTACATCCTTATTTAAAAGAGATGTTAATGATGCAGCATTTGTCTGTTCTCTACAAGACAGCTTATCAAACGATTTTAATTTCAATCCCAGAAAAGTTCTAAAGTTTGATGGCAGATTCGTAGTTCCACAACTACATGCATACGAAGCTTTCTTGGATGAATCTTTTATAAAAGATAGATAGTATGGAGAGTATTGATACAGGGCATTGGGGCTCCAAGTTTGGTCACTTCCTACGATAAATTTATCATAATGTTTTTCAAGACTAGAAAGCTCATCTATTGGATATTTATATTTCACATGTGGAGTATACTTATCACAAAAGATTCTATTTTTCGATATGATTGACATGTACTTGTCTTCTTTTAGAAAAGAATAGGACAAATCTTTCGATCTATGCTTTTGATTCTTATTGCGATAAAAAACATATAGTGGATGTCTTAATAAGAACTTTAAGCGATTCCACTTTGATTGTTTATAATAACACCAATCTATATATTCACATTCATGACCTAAAGAATTCAAGACCTTTGCCAACGAAAAGGCTTGCAAAACTGTGCCATAATTTTGAGAACAGAATGGGGAAAATAATGCTATTTTCATTTTCTTCATTTTGTTAAATTTAAATATAATCTACGAATAATAGTTGGACATTTATCAAAGAACCTCATTTTTAATGTCCTCTTATACTCTACAAAAGGTTTTGTCCATTTAGCAATAGCACTAGCGGAATCTCTTAGATAATCTTCAAAAAAGTCATCTCGGCCATTAGACAACCACATTTGTCGTTCAAATTGTGAATTGTATTTTATTACACTTGACAAAGGAACCTCATAAACTTCCATGTTCTTTTTCAATATAGGCATTAATAACGAGGCTTTTTCTGAGTTAACGACAACAGTCGAATAATTTCTTTTACTACCACTTAGTTGTGGAAGAACATATCTCTGCCCCTTAAAATCAGCTATAGTAAAATCTCCTTGACGATTATTCTTTCCCCTATATATGCAATTATGTCCACAAGATGGTCTATGGCACAATTGTCTAATAAACAGTTGCATATATTGGTCATTTATCACATATTTAGTCTTTGTTTGAAACTCCAATTTTGTCAAATAGTCAGCCTCATGGAATTTTCTCTTTGCTCTAAAACTATATTTTTTCAAAATGTCATTTTCTTGCTTATTAATTGCATCAATGCAACTCATAAAGACTTTGGGACTTCCCACCCCATGACATATCAAATCAATTGTCAATAAATTTTCATAAGTTTTCTTCAGATAAGACTTTAAGCCACTTACCTGACATGGTGTGCCACAAAATATAACTTTTCTTTCCTTCAATTGCTTTTTGATTTCCGCATAGACATTTTCCACATTACTAGAAATGTATTTAGAATTACATAAAGGTTGTATGTTTTGAACACCCAAAACACCTATATGATGCAAATAGAAACCATTCCAGGCAGCTCCAACAATGAAGGTATTCTCGTCTCCCCATGCTTTACAGATTTCAGAAAAAGCACCTCCTGATGCACTACGCTTCCATATTTGGTAATTAGAAGTTAATGCGACATAAGCTTTTTGTTCTATATCTACATATCTTCTTATAGCTATATTAGGACAAACTTTTTCACATAAACCGCAATTAATACAGTCCTCTGTCTTTTTCAACTCTGGATATAAAAAACCTTCATTATCCTCCTCCATAGATATACAATGACGAGGACATATTGCATAGCAAGCAGAACAACCCGTGCAATTTTCTTTGGTGTTATTAAAATCTAACATTATTAAGAAAAATCGATTACGAAATATTTACGACACTGGCATAGAATAAGCTACAATATTCTTACAATCATCAGCTATAAAACTCCTTATACCACACCGCAAATCTGCGAAGACCTTCACGAAGTGAAGTGTGAGGCTTGAAGCCGAAATCCTCCTCCAAGGCAGAGGTATCAGCATAAGTAACGGGAACATCACCAGGCTGCATGGGAACCAACTCCTTGTGGGCCTCAAAGTCATAGTCAGCGGGCAATACACCAGCAGAGATGAGTTCTTCCTGGAGTATCTGTACGAAGTCGAGCAGGTTCTCGGGACTATTGTTACCGATGTTATAAACCTTATAGGGAGGGATAGGTAGGCCATCCTCGCCATTCTCCTTCTCTGGAGCGTGTTGCATGACACGCACAACGCCCTCTACGATATCATCAACATAGGTGAAGTCGCGCTTGCAGTTGCCGTAGTTGAAAATCTGTATGGTGTCACCCTTGAGCAACTTGTTTGTGAAGCCGAAGTATGCCATATCGGGACGACCGCAAGGACCATACACAGTGAAGAAACGGAGTCCTGTGCTGGGGATATTATACAACTTACTATAGGCATGAGCCATGAGCTCGTTGCTCTTCTTCGTTGCAGCATAGAGGCTTACGGGATTGTCTACCTTATCGTCGGTGCTATAGGGTACCTTCTTATTGCTACCATATACACTTGATGAGGAAGCATATACCAAGTGCTCTACCCCGTGGTGGCGACAGGCCTCCAAGATATTATAGAAGCCTATCAGGTTGCTCTCAATA
This sequence comes from Bacteroidaceae bacterium, assembly GCA_017396545.1. Taxonomy (GTDB): domain Bacteria; phylum Bacteroidota; class Bacteroidia; order Bacteroidales; family Bacteroidaceae; genus UBA1189. Next base: position 27,624 of record JAFQLT010000132.1, read on the forward strand.
TAGGCATCGGGATTGGTGATGCTGTAGCGTACACCTGCCTGTGCAGCAAGGTTAACGACCACTTGTGGCTTGTACTCGGTGAAGAGGGCTTCGATGGCCTGCTTGTTAGCGATAGAGTCCTGTATAAAGAAAAAGCGGTCGCCATGGACAGCAAGTTCAGACAAGCGCTCGTGCTTGAGGCGCACATCATAGTAGTCGGTGATGTTGTCGATACCGATGACCTTGACGCTGTCAAATTCATTCAAGAGGCGCTTCACTAAGTTGGCTCCGATAAAGCCTGCGGCACCTGTGACCAAGACGGTCTTGCCGTTGAGATTTATGTTGTATGTTACCATAACTGTACAAGTTAAAAGTTAAGAGGGAAGAGTTAAGAATTATATATTAGTCTCTTCTGAAGATGTCACGGGTGTATACCTTATCCTGCACATCGTCCAAGCAAGCATCGTAGCGATTGGCGATGATAGCTTGTGACTGTGCCTTGAACTCTGCCAAGTCGTTTACCACACGGCTACCAAAGAAGGTTGTACCATTCTCTAAAGTGGGTTCGTAGATGATAACCTCTGC
>JAFQLT010000133.1 GCA_017396545.1 Bacteroidaceae bacterium
CACCCTTTGTCGTAGCCCACGAGGCTAAATGTCTTGGCCGAACGTGGCAAAGCCTTGAAATAAAGCGTTACGCTGTCTTGACCGCTCGTCACGTCAGCCCCTCATAAGCGATAGTGTCACCTTTGTCTGTAAGCAGACAGATGGCCAGCGAGTCCAGAGCGGGCAATTCGCCAGAGGTACTTGCCGAGAAATGAAGTTTTGTATTTACCTTGCTCAGAACAATCTTTTCCAGCGTCAGCCTGCGCGATTCGGTAAGGGCGAATGCAGGGCGCACAATCTCTGTCCCATGATTACCATAGAAGGTGAAATACACTTTCGTGGCAGCAGCAATGGCCGCCAATGTTAGAATGATTGCAAGTACTTTTTTCATGTGTTTTTATTTTGTTGGTTGTTTATGTTGTTGCACGAATTTTATTTGTGGCTAATTTATGGGCAATTTACGGGAATTTATATTGAAAAAAGGGAACACGAAACGAAGTTCGCCGCCCGCAGGGGCCAAAGGCAATGCTCATGAATTGGCCATGAATTTATCATGAATTAATTCTTCGTCCCGTTCATCGTTTTCAGCAAGTTCTCCAACGCATTGAGGTCGCGAGGGTCGGCATTCACGTCGAGGATGTTGCCATTGCGGTCGATGAGTTTGTAGGTGGGGTAGCTGTTCACGCCAAGGAAGCGCTCGATGGCTGCTTGCTGCTCGGTGGGGAGGTTGTAGTGCACCACGTTGTCGCCCGTCACATTGTACTCCTTGATGACATTCTTCCACGACTCCTCACTGGAGCGGTTGGCGAGGTAGAGGTATACGATATCATAGTCCTTCAAATGCCCGTACTCCTCTTGGCTTTTCGCTAAGGCTGCCTTGCAAGGGCCGCACCATGTGCCCCATACGTCGAGCAGGATGAACTTACCCTTATAGGGCTCTATGAGTTTTCGCAGTATCTTCTCGCCATCGCTCATGCCCTTCACATCGTCTGACGACTTCAGACTTGCCGAAGAAAAGTCGCGACGTTGCAGGGCAAGATACTTGTCGTTTAGTCCCATAACCAATGCTTTGGCCGCAGGGAGTTGTATTTCGTTCTCCATCCATTCCATAACGGCAGGAGAGAGAGGTTTGCGAAGATCATCAATCAGCGCGTATAGTAGGCGGGCAAGGTAGATGTCGTGCAATGCTGGGGTGTGCTTCACGCTGGCGAGTGTGCGGAGTGACTCGCTGCAAGCGATTTCTGTAGCAACATCGTCTTTTACACGAGAGAGCAAGGTGTTTATTGTTTTTACCAATTCGCTATTGTTAAAATCATTAGCTACAGCTTGCTTCTCCTCATCGGGGAGCGATTGGATTAGTGCAACAATAGAATCCTTCTCTATCTCGTAGCGTTTGATGGCATCAGCCTCTTTGTCAGACAAAGTAATGGTTCCCTTCTCCGCGAGACGTTCTATAGTTACAAATGCCGGGATACTGCTTTCGCTCACGCTTCGCTTAACAAACGTCATATAATTGTATATGAAACCACTGAAGTCGCGACTCAGGGTATAAGGATGTTGATGCAATTTGTCCCAAGTATTCGGAGTGACATAGTTCATATATTCTTCAGGGAGCGTGAGGTTAGGCATATTAAATGCAGCCTCCATCAAGTAATCCCCTTGACAAGCCATATAAGATGTTTCAACATACTCGGCATATCGCTGCGATAGGTTGGGGTGTTCTTTCAAACGTTGGGCCAACTCTTGATTCAATGCTGCACGCTCCTTGTTGGATTTTTCAAGGAATTGCATAGCCTCTTCGTGAGTGGCTTGGCGGAATGGCATTCTTTCTTCGACCCAAGTATACGGATGTGCTGTCGTCTCATTCTGCAAGCGAGCGTCAGTACCCATGAAAAGCCTTTGCCCGGTAGTAAAGTCTACAAGAAGGAAGTAGATTTCATCTGGTTCGAGCACAGTACAGATACGACTTCTGTCCCAATCCAAGAAGGCTTGTGAGGTGTTGAGCAGTGGCACTTTGAAGGCGAAGCGTCCGAGTGAATCCAATGGGGCATAGAAACTGTCCTGCTCATCGGTCAAGATGTTCATGATGGCCACCTCAAACTCTTTCCCTCTCTCAGCAGTCAATGCTTCGGCTGGCATATCCTTGAGCCATCCCACGATAGTCACGCTGTCGCCCGTGCGATAGCCATTGTCCTTGAAGCCTTGGCGGTCGTCACGAATGGGATAGTCGGGCAAGGTGCTGGTGGTGATGGGGCTACACTTTACACTCACCTTTTTGTCTATGGTGATTGTGCGCTCCTCCTTTTTTGTGGAACTTACCTTGATGTCCTTTGTCTCACTACCATTACTGATGGTGAACGTATAGCCTCCCTTGCGCTCCGTCTGCTCCATGATGTCCCATACGGCATTGTCATAGATAACGTGCTTCTCGGTAAAGCCGATGACCCAGTCACCCGTCTTCGGGTTTTTCCAGTAAGTATCTGTAAGGTTTTGTGCATTGCCTGTGTTAGCCCCCAGCAGCACCGCCACGGCAAGGGCAAGGAATAGTTTGGTTGGTTTCATTGTAGTTTAATGCATTCTTTATTCTATTATACCTTTTAATTTATTTGTGAGGCTTCCTTGTCCATATCCTCTCCATATATCAAGGATATAGCCCTCGGGAGATATCAGCACGAAGAGTGGGATGCTACCTTTCCCGTAATGGGCGAACATACTGTCTGAACCATTACCGTCGCTCCAGTTGTACCATGTCATAGGATGCTGCTTCGAGGCTTTGCGCCACACGTCATCCGTGTCTGTACTTATACTTACTATGCTCAACTTACCGTTGTACATCTCGGCCAATATGGCTAATTCGGGGAGGGCTTTCATACAAGGAGCGCATCCCTTTCCCCAAAAGTCCAA
>JAFQLT010000134.1 GCA_017396545.1 Bacteroidaceae bacterium
GGAGCAGGAATATGCGCCTCTGAACGACGGAGCGCAGGGGCGTTCTGCTGACCGGGAAGGTGCGGTGGCAGGGTCAGCCTCGGTCAGCCGGGGTTGACCTTGCTAAATGTAAGATATTCAGCTGTATATGACCGACAAGGTCAGCCGGTCAGCCTGTTTCGGCAAAGTGCTTTTATGGGCAATGGACACTTGTCTCTGACCTCGGATTTCGCGGATGTTTTTTTTTATCTGTGGAATTTCGGTGTGATTCGGTGTAACCGGTTGTTTTGTCAAATTTCAATTCCCTTTTTTGCGTTTTCCAAAAGATATATATATCTTTGCACGGATTATGGGGTCATTGCCCACCTCGAAGGAAAGTATTACCGTATAAAAAACACGTCACGACCATGACAACGAAGAACAATACCGTACACGCTACATCGATTGCCGCAGAGGCAAAGCATAACCCGTCTTGCTGGCGACGCATCGCCACGCTGCTGACACTCGCCATGACCTTCGCCTGGGCGGGGGCGCAGACACCGACGACCCTGGCCGAAGGCGTGTATACGATACGCAATGTATACAACAGCCGTGGTACCATGTGCTATGGAAAGTACAGCGGTACCGAGTATTTCGGTATGGCGGATATCACGTTGAGTGGACATCAGGGCAAGAGCCTGACGGTGGAGCAGGATGCCAACAAGCACTGGTATGTGCTTGCTACCGACCAGGGTACCTATATCTACAACCTCGGCAAGGAGATGTTCCTGCAGGTGGCCGCTAATGATGTAGCTGCGGTATGTGATGCCAAGTGCGGTGGAAGCTTTGCGCTGGAGAGCCGCACGATAGGTGGCACAGCGTATACGTTCGTCAAGAATGCCGACAAGTATCTCTCGTTCTGCTGCTATGTGCCCACTGCCGGGGCGCAGCTCCGTTGGTTGGCTTATGAAGCCGAAGCAGCGGCACTGACGTTTGAGGCGGTGGCTGATGGAACGACCACCTATGCTACCGAGATTGCTGAGGCCAAGGCGGCAATCAATGAGTACGAGGGCCTCCGGATCAGTGTAGATGGCTGGTATGTGAGCATAACAGCGGAAGATGGTGCCACGATATACTATACGACCGATGACACGGAGCCGACCGAGGCTTCTACCCCGTATGTGGCCCCATTCTCGCACGAAGGCTGCAAGGCCATCAAGGCCATTGCGGTGAAGGACGGCGAGAAATCCGAGGTTGTGACCTTTACGGCGAAATCGTCCAGTAATGTTACTTGTGCGGCTGGACAAAACCATGCCGAGGTGACCTTCACGGCAGGGGAGAATGTCACCTACTACTATACTACCGACGGCTCTACGCCCGGTGAGGCATCGCAGTCCATCGCGGCAGGTAGCAGCCAGACACTCAGCGTGGCCGGAACGACAGTCAAGGTGGTGGCACTCGAGCAGGGCAAGCTGGCATCGGATGTGGTGACGGTGCACCCGGCCCTGGGCGTGGCACCGCAGGTGAGCGGCGCTACGCAGACCTATACCTACCGTATCGTCAACACCCGTCTCCGTCTGGATGTCAATAACTCTAAGGTGCGCTACCTCTACCCCTTGGCCGAACAGGGCACCTACGGCCGTTGGCTGAAGCTGGCGGCTACGGGTGACGAGTCGGCCACGAGCGAGCAGTACTGGTACTTAGTGGATGCCGGGGACGGCTATCGCTATATCGTAAGCCGCCAGACGGGCGAATACCTGTATTACAATACCACTGCTGTAAGTGGGCAACTGCGTTTCGAGATGTCGCCATCGCACCGCACGAAGTTCAAGATAGTGCCCTCGCTGTTTCCGGGTAGTGACGGTGCCAAATACTGTTCGTACAATATCGTCCCGGCCGACAACCAAGGGGTGAGCTTCAACCCTCATGGCGGAGAGACGGGCTTTATCGCCTCGTATGGCAAGGGCGACGGCGGCTCGCACTGGTACTTCACCGACGAGGTGGAGGTGACCCGCTTGGCGACTCCCGAGATTACCCTGCAGGGGCAGAACGTGGTGATGACCCAGTCTGCCGGCGCTACCATACGCTATACCACCGACAGCACACGGCCTACGGAGGAGACGGGCACGGAGTATACGGGCGAGTTCCCGCACGAGCCCTTCGCGGCCGGCGACAGGATATTGGCGGCAGCGATAGCCCCCGAAGAGGTGGTGGAGGTGCCCGAAGGAGGAGTCATCGTGGATACCGGGAACGAGGCGGCTGCCGGCGAGTCGCTGGCCATCGGCAGACGCGGCATCGCACGGAGCGGCAGCGTCGTCTACAGCTCGGCCGTGGCCATCAAGGTGCTGGAGGCTTCTGCAGTCCCCTTCACGACCATCAATGTCAACTATACCAAGGTGATGATTGCCAATGGTGTGGACGACGCTACCATCTACTATACCTTGGATGGGAATGACCCCACCTATACATCGGCATCGGCGGTAGGGAAGGCCGACCTGAACTATAGTGACTGTGAGGGCAATACCATCAAGGCATTTGCCTTGGTGGATGGCTATCTGCGGTCGGCCATCGTGGAAACCAGCATGGCATATACGGCTATTGACAGCCAGTTTTACTTCAGTACGTTCAACCCCGCAGGCCTGTATTATCTGACCGAAGACATCACGCTGCCCGATGCTATTGCCGCTACCTTCACCGGCGTACTCGACGGATGCCACCATACCATCAGCGGGCTCACGGCACCGCTCTTCGGCAGTGCCGACGGCGCCACCATCAAGAACGTGGTGCTCAGCGGTGTCAACATCACAGGCGGCACAGGCAATGTGGGCGCTATCGTGGGGACGGCTACGGGTGCCACGCGCATCTATAACTGCGGTGTGCAGAGCGGCTCGGTAGGCGGAGGCGACAACGTGGGCAGCATAGCCGGAAAGCTCGAAGGCAGCGCACGCGTAGTCAACTGCTACAGCTTTGCCGACATCACGGGCGGCACCACCGTGGCGGGTATCGTGGGCTACAACGGCGTGGCCTCCACGGCCAGCAACCTGCAGACCTTAGTGGTGAACTGCATGTACTATGGCGACATCACGGGCGGCACGAACGTGTATCCCATCTATGGCGGCGAGAAAATATCGAACTCGGGCGCCAACGGCATCAACAACTACAACTACTACCGCCACGAGGCACAGATCACGCCTACGGCCTACAACTGTGCACTGGCAGCCGAGGATAAGTATTTGACCCGCTTCGAGTTTTACCGCCATGTGCTCAACTCGCAGCGCAAGCTCTCGGCTTACTACGTTACAGGGAACGTCAACGACTATGAGCGGATAGCCAAGTGGGTGCTCGATACCGAGGTGGCCCAATATCCCATACTGAAGCCGTGGGGAGAGTATGCATCGCCCATCAACCGCAAGCCGGTGAACGTATTGGATACGCTGACGGTGAACATCCAGGGTGTGGACGCTGAGAACGGTACGCTGGCAGGGAAGGCGCTGTCGCTGCCCATCACCGATGTGGACCCCGCTACGCACGACTACAACTATTATAAGGTGCAGTTGCCCTACTATAACGACCACTACACCGACAACTATACCAATAATAAGGTGGTGACGGGATGGAAGATTACCGCTATCACAGGCGGCACCCCAGGCGAGCTCACCACCACGGGTGACAACCGCTACAACTTTGCCGACCGCAAGTGCACACAGAAGGACCTGTTCGACGTGTCGGACCGTGTGCTGGCCCAGGGCGGATTCTTCAATGTTCCCGAAGGGGTGACGGGCATCACCATCGAGCCTTATTGGGGCAAGGCGGTGTACCTCTCGGACCGCTACTACGACGTACGCTATAGTGGTGCTACGGGGCATGGCCTTACCCAGCTGGGCGAGACACCGGACACCTATAACGGGCAGACGGTGTACAAGACGTTGGATGCCGTGTGGGAACAGCTCGGTTGGGAAACGACCCCGTTTGACAACGCCATCGTGTTGGTGGGCAACTATCACTCGTATGACGAGGCGTGGCATAATGGCGGCAACAAACAGTTTACCATCATGTCGGTGGACGACAACCGCGACGATGAGCCCGACTATAGCCTCTACTTCAAGACATCGGTGCGTGTGCCGGTCAATCCCGTGCGCTTCGACTTCATCAACCACGTCAACCTGGGTATGGCAGCCAAGGAGGATGGCAGGCAGGATATGGCCGGTGTGGCTATCTTCAAACCTAAAGGATGGTTTGAGGTGACGGAGACCGCCCTGGCACTCTACACGGAGTTTGAGTACGACATCAATGACTCGCACAAGGATGAGGCTCCGCTCATCCTCAATGGCGGTATCTACGAACAGTTCTGCTCGGCCTTCTACGGTAGCTATGCCAACAAGACCTTGTATACCATTGTGGGCGGCAACTGCTACTTCAAGGCATATACGCCGGGATGCCAGAGTGGCGCTTCCGCCAAGACAAACTTCCCGCCGGTGTCTATCCTGGGCGGTGAGTACGAGGAGTTCTACCTGTCGGGTGTGAAAGCCGATGTGACCCCAGTGGAGAACTACAATGCCCTCTGCTACGGCAATGGAGGTAAGATAGGTGTGTTTGCCGGTGCCTATCAGGAGCAGATCAATGGCGATGTCATCGTCAAGGTAGACCACCTGATGGTAGATGAGTTCTACGGCGGAGGCATCAACGACAAGAAGCCTATACTGGGCAACATCAACATCACCATCGACAACAGCCATGTGGGTGTCTACTGCGGTGGCCCCAAGTTTGGCAATATGGCCGAAGGCAAGACGGTGACCACCCAGGCTACGGGCACCACGTTCGGGCAGTTCTATGGTGCCGGGTATGGAGGTACCAGCCTGTATCGCCATAAGCATAACGACAGCAATGGTCAGACAACCTATAATACTGCTTGGTTTGATACCTATAGCAATAACCGAGGAAAGTACTATAATACGGACGGTAGCGACCGAGGTATTATGGTAGACTACGAGATGGAGCACTTCTGCTATGCCGGTGGCGGTAGCGTGAATGCCCGCTTCTATACCAACTATGCCTCACTCTCGGTGGCCGAGGTGCGCAACGTCACCACGACACTTACCCGCTGCACCATCAACGGCGACCTCTATGGCGGTGGCTGTCAGGGTAAGGCAACGGGAACGCTCGTCACCACGCTCACCGACTGTACGGTCAACGGAAGCGCCTTTGCCGGCGGCTACTCGGCTGCGGTGCCCACCTGTGCGGTGATGCCTGGAACCCCGCCCATCTCCTTCTCTACCTATAATACGAATACGGGTGTGTTCACCCCGCCGGTATATCCCGACCCCGTAGCCTATACCTGGGCGAAAGCTAATGCGGAATTGGTACACGATGGCGAATATATCAGCGATGAAGAGAAGAAGGAGATATATACCGAGGTAGACCTTACCGACCTGGGTACGGTATATGGCGCTACCCGCATGATTGTCAATGGCACCACGCACATCGCCGGTTCGGTGTTCGGCGGCGGTAACATGTCGAAGGTAAAGAACGGCCAGACCGAAATCATCATCGACGGTGCCGGCGTAGTCATCGACGACTCGGTATTCGGCGGCGGCAATGAGGCACAGGTAGTTGGCAACACGCATGTGCACATCAAGAACGGTACCGTGAACGGCAACGTCTATGGAGCCGGCAACAAGGCCGAGGTGACGGGCACCACGGATGTGGTGATCGGTGGAGGAGAGTGATGTCAATTGACAGTTGAAAGTTGACAATGGACAATTGACAGTTGACAATGGACAATAAAAACAAGCCCACAAGGTAGCGCTACCTTGTGGGCTATATTGTTGCCTTAATTACTACGACCCGTCACTCCTCTACGCGGAGCAGGGCGCCGGTGGCGGGGTCGAGCAGCACCTTGGTGTCCTTACCTTTCTTTCGGGTGAGGAGGTCGCTCGAGAGCGTCTCGGTGTTGCCGAACTGGGCCAGGGTGAGGAGCTCTTCGGCCAGGATCTGCGTGTTGGTGTAGATGTTCACCTCCGCCTTGCCGGGGATGTTGTAGACCAGGCCGTCCTGCAGGTTCTCGTCTTTTTTCTTGAGCTTCTTTGTGGGCTTTGTCTCTTCGGCTACGGGCCCTGGGGCAGGTACTGTCTGCTTGTTCTTGACATCGATGTAGAGGGGTGCACCGGCCAGGTCGTCGCCATGGAGCAAGCCGAGCTTGCGCGAGAAGCGACCGAAGATGACACGCTCGGCACTGCCCGTGGGAATCACCTGATAGGTCTGTGTGGAGGTCTCCGTGGTGGTGGTGCCTGTGAAGAGTTGTGTGAGGGCCTCCTCCTGTTCTTGCAGGCCGGCGAGGATGAGGCGCAGGGCCTCGGCGTCCTTGGGCATGTGCTCGTTTTGGCCACGCATGATGAGGTTCTTGCTCTCGCGTATGCTGTATATCTCCTTGGCTACCAGCTCGGCCAGCTTGGCCTTGGAGCTCGTCATGAGCATCTCTTCGGTCATGTAGGAACGGACAGCAACCCCTTTCTTGGCTGTGGGGGCTGGGGCAGGAGCTGCCTTGGGGGTGGCTGCCGGCGTGTCCGGTACGGTGGTGTTGATGCCCAGCAGTATGCCTGACTCGGTGAGGCTGACAAGCGGGGCTACGCTGCCCGGAGCGAAGAGAATGTGGTATAGCTTCGTGTCATCGGGAAGCCCCTCGGTAGAGAGGGTCGCCGACAGGATGGTGTGGTAGGTGTCTGCCTTGTCAGAGATGCCCGTGATGCGAAGGTAGCGGTCGGCATACTGGCACAGCTCGCCGGGCGTGTAGGTGGTCTGCTCGGTGGTGATGCTGACGTTGATAGCCGTCTTGGGCAGATAGTATGCCGCCCCTTCGGTGGACACGCCGGGCCGGTAGGTGGTGATGGTGGTCTGGGCCATGGTGGCTATGCTGCACAGGAGCATGAACGTAGCGGTGAGTCTGTTTTTCATATTGGTGCGATTGATGTTGCTAATGAGTTGTAAAGGTAGTGCATTTTCTTGGATGTAGCTACTGTTTGGCTGTTTTTCGTCGTTTTTTTCTTTGTCGACGTAAAAAAGAGAGACTATATTGGCTGACAATCGGCGGAAAATACGTATTTTTGTAGGACTTTCGCATAGTATGGCGATAAAGGGACGGCATAATACATTTATATAATATAGTAACTTATGTTGAACATTGTAATTTTTGGAGCTCCTGGCTCAGGAAAAGGGACATACAGTGCCCGTCTGGTAGACACATTCAAGTTGGACCACATCTCTACGGGCGACGTGCTCCGCAACGAGATCAAAAATGGCACCGAGCTGGGCAAGGTAGCCCAGTGCTACATTGATCGCGGTAACCTCATCCCCGATGAACTGATGATTGACATCCTTGCCAGCAAGTACGACACGTTCAAGGGCAGCAAGGGTGTGATCTTCGACGGATTCCCCCGCACCATCGCCCAGGCCGAGGCCCTGAAGGTGATGCTCGAGGAGCGTGGCGAGAAGATCTCGGCCATGATCAACCTCGAGGTGGACGAGGAGATCCTGATGGCCCGCCTGCTGCGTCGCGCTACGCTCGAAGGCCGCGCCGACGACAACGAGGTGACCATCAAGAAGCGTTTCTCGATATATCACCACCAGACCGCTCCGCTCATCGAGTGGTTCAAGGCAGAGGGCGTGTTCAAGGGATTCACCTATACCGACGAGATTGGCCTTGAGGGCATGGTGAAGAACATTACGGAATACGTCAATACGATAATTTAATCTTTTTAGACTATAAAGGAGATAAATGGAGTTAAAGGCCAATAGCTCTTAGGAGTCAGGAGTTAAAGGGAGTTATCGCTTCGCTCTTGGGGAGATAAAGGCCAATAGCTCTTTCGCGCGTAATAACTATTGGCATTTAACTCCATTTAACTCCTTCTATCTCCCTTTATCTCCTAAACATTTGGCCTTTATCTCCATTTAACTCTCTTTATCTCCTATAAACAAGAAGAATTGTGGCAGAAACAAACTTCGTTGATTACGTAAAGATCTATTGTCGATCGGGCAAGGGGGGGCGTGGCAGCACGCACATGCGCCGTGTGAAGTATAATCCCAACGGTGGCCCTGACGGTGGTAACGGTGGACGTGGAGGGCACATCATCCTGCGCGGCAACCGCAACTACTGGACCCTGCTGCACCTGCGCTACGACCGGCATGCCTTTGCCGGGCATGGCGGCAACGGCTCGAAGAACAAGAGCAGCGGCAAGGATGGCGAGGACAAAATCATAGAGGTGCCCTGCGGAACGGTAGTGTACAATGCCGAGACGGGGGCTTACCTGTGCGACATCACCGAGCATGGGCAGGAGGTGATCCTGCTGCGGGGCGGACGTGGCGGTTTGGGTAACTTCAACTTCGCTACACCGACTCGCCAGGCACCGCGCTTTGCCCAACCGGGCGAACCCATGCAGGAACTCACCGTCATCATGGAGCTGAAGCTGCTGGCCGATGTGGGTCTGGTGGGCTTCCCCAATGCCGGCAAGTCGACGCTGCTCGCTGCCGTGTCGGCAGCCAAGCCCAAGATAGCCAACTACCCCTTCACCACGTTGGAGCCTAACCTCGGTATCGTGTCGTACCGCGACAGCAAGTCGTTCGTGATGGCCGATATCCCCGGTATCATTGAGGGTGCCAGTGCCGGAAAGGGACTCGGCCTACGCTTCCTGCGCCACATCGAGCGCAACTCACTGCTCCTCTTCATGGTACCCGGCGATGCCGAGGACATACGCAAGGAGTACGACATCCTGCTCAACGAGTTGGCGACGTTCAACCCCGACATGCTCGACAAACAACGCGTGCTGGCCATCACCAAGTGTGACCTGCTCGATGAAGAACTCATCGAAATGCTGGAGGAAACATTGCCCGAGGGTATACCCCACGTGTTCATCTCCTCAGTGACAGGATTAGGCGTGTCGGTGCTGAAGGATATCCTGTGGAACGAACTGAACAAGGAGAGCATACATGCTGAACTCAGCAAGGATAGCCTCGTACACCGTGCCAAGGACATGACCAAGCTACAGGACGAGCTGCGTGCCATGGGGCAGGATGATGACATCACCGTAGAGTATGATGACATCGAGGAGATGGAGGACTTCGAGTATGAGTTTGACGATGGCTTTGAACTTGACGAAGGGGACGAATGAGGCTGTAGTGTCATCCTGAGCGAAGCGAAGGATCTCGTGCCATATTACTACCAAGATTATGAACGGAGACGATATTTTCACCAAAGGCATCATGTTCAAGAAGGTGGCCACGGACCAACCCAAGGAGGAGAAGGTGAAGACCAAGGCCAAGAAGAAAGCCTATATCACGGGACAGCACCACTCGGCATCGGCCAAGATGAAGGCTGAGATACGGCGCAAGCGTGCCAATAGACATAAGAATAAGGGGTGAGCGAGGCTCACCCCTTTATTGATGGAAAGGTACGGTCGTTTACCAGCGTCTCATCGACATGCCGTAGACCTTGCTGCGCAGCCACAGGCCAAACTCCTCTATGCTGTGTGTGGATAGGTACTCTTGCTGTTGCTCCACACTGATGAAGGGTGCTATGCTGAGACGTGCGGGACGGCCAGCCTTGTTGAACACCTCGGATGGTAGACGTAGTAGGCGGATGCGCCAGTCGATGAGTCCGAGCAGGTAGTAGAACTGCGAGTTGCCGTCGAAGAAGCGCACCGGAAGGATGGGAACCTGTGCCTTGGCTATGAGGCGGATGATGGCAGGTTGCCACTCACGGTCGCGTATGCAGTGGTCGCGTAGGCTGAGGTCGCTGACTGCTCCTGAGGGGAAAAGGCCCAAGGCTCCGCCCGAACGCAACTGGGTGAGGGCACGGCGTATGCCAAGTATGCTTTCCGTGGTGGCGGCTGTGCGCTCCACACCGGTGGGAGTGACGGAGATGAAGGAAGGCGAAAGGGCCTCTATGCGGGACAGGATCTTGTTTACCATGATTTTGTAGCTGGGGCAGAGGTGTCCGAAGAAGTCGGCCAGGATAATGCCGTCGATGCTCCCGTAGGGATGGTTGCTGATGGTGATGAAGGGCTGGCCATTGCGCAGTGTGCGCAGTTGGGACATTACTTCGGATGTCTCGGCAAACACATCATATTCGATGCCTAAATCCTGGAGTATGCTGTGGGCAAAGTCGGGACCACTGAGGTGGCTATGCCGGTCGTACAAGGCATTGAGCCGGTCGATGGATAGCAAGCGCATGGCTTTGCGACCCATGAAGCGCCCCGCTGTACCTCGAAAGAGCGGAGTCATCTGTTCTAATTCCTGTAGTGTGAGCAGTGGCATGTTGTAAATGCTTATAGGGGTTGTTGCGTATTGTCTGGGACCGGTGCCTTGGGCTTCTTGAATATCACGCACTCGCCCATCAGGAAGTTCAGCATGCCCGACAGGCATAGGGCTGCGAGATTGCACACCACCACATTCCAGCCGAAGATGCGCTCGAAAAGTAGCAGGAAAGCCATCTTGACGAGGAAGGTGCCTGTAGACGAGAGGTTATAGTAGAAGTACCTTCGCCAGAAACGGGGGGAAGTATATTGCTTGACTCTGTCGTGCCAGATGTAGTGCCACGAACAGAGATAGTTGGTGAGTACGGCACACTCGAACGAGAAAAATGGCGAGAGCAGGTATTGTCCCGTGTATCCGTGGAACACGAAGTGAGAGAACACCCATAGGACAAGGGTATCGACCAGTGTGCCTAAGGAGTTGGAGAACACGAATCGGGAGATCTTGCGGATATGGCGTCTCAGCACTTCTTTGTCTGTTAGAAGGGTTTTACGGGGTCAATTTTGGCGTACTCGTCGGCATCGTGCTTGAAGTTGTTCAGATGGATGAGGATGAGTACCACCAAGATGACGAGCCCTACAAAGTCGAATGCTCCGAATGTGACAGGAGTATTGGCAACGGTGAAATGCACTGCCCACTGGCGCAATGGCGCTATCGTGGCAAACAGCGTGTTCACCACAATCATGATGAGGCGAAATTCCGTGGGACCCATGCCTGCGTATGTCAGCTTGAACTCACCCTTGAGGTGGGCATTGATGTATACCGAGATGGAGAGCAGCAGGTATACCGCCAATACGCCCATGGCAATGTAGAGGTTGAGCATGTCGCTCAACCCGGCACCGATACACATGATGGCCATGGTGATGCCGTCGATGTTGTGGTCGAGGTAGAAGCCATAGATGGGACGCTGTGTCTTGCGCACCCGGGCCAATGTGCCGTCAAGCGAGTCGCCATACCAGTTGATGGCAAACCCCAAGGAGGATAGCCACAACCACCCGATGTGGTAGTTGGAGAGAAAATAACCTAAGGCCACTACGATGGAGCCTACCACACCGATACCGGTGAGGATGTCCGAGGTCATCCATCGGGGCTGCCGTTCGGCAAGCCATACAAGCACACGCTTCTCTGCAGCGTTAAGAATTGATGTCTGGATACGTTTCGATTGTTCCTGTTTCATATTAAGGGAATGGTTAATGTTGGATAAATGTCGCAAAAGTCGGAAATATTATCCGTTACTTAATAATAAAAATTAGCATAAAAATGTTCAAAAAGTCTGTTTTAAGAAAGTTTTGCAAAAAATGGATATCATTGTGCTGAAGATGAAGCTTTGCTGGCAAAAAAAAGAATTTGGGCAACATCACAGAAAATTGCATATAGACTTGCATTTTCATTCGCCTTGCACTAAATTTGCACACTGAAAAGTGTAGGCATAGACGCAGATGCAGCTATGACGAGAAACAGTTTCATTCACTTAATATATCTACAAAAATGAAAGCGTTAGTAAAGAAACAGCCCGGTAAGGGCATTTGGATGGAAGAGGTTCCTATGCCCGCAGTGGGTGTGAACGATGTACTCATCAAAATCAAGAAGACCGCCATCTGCGGTACCGACCTGCACATCTACAAATGGGACGAGTGGAGTCAGAAGACCATCAAGACTCCCATGACCATCGGTCACGAGTATGTAGGCGTAGTAGCTGAGGTAGGCCCTGGTGTACGAAATATCAAGGTGGGCGACCGTGTGACCGGTGAGGGGCACATCGCTTGTGGACACTGCCGTAACTGCCGTCGTGGCCTCCAGCACATCTGTGAGAACAGTGTGGGTGTGGGTGTGAACCGTGACGGTGCTTTTGCTGAGTATCTCAGCATCCCCGAGAGTAACGTGGTGAAGCTTGATGACCGTATCTCTGATGACATGGCAGCCATCATGGACCCCTTCGGTAACGCTACACATACCGCACTCTCATTCCCCCTGCTCGGTGAAGACGTGCTCATCACCGGTGCCGGACTCATCGGAACCATGGCTACCGCCATTGCCAAGTTTGCCGGTGCTAAGAACATTGTCGTTACCGACCTCAGTGACTATCGTCTCGACATCGCCAAGAAGATGGGTGCAACCTGCACCGTGAACGCATCGAAGGGGGAGACCGTACAGGGTGCTATGGAACAGCTCGGTATCCGCGGCTTCGACGTAGGTCTCGAGATGTCTGGTGCTCCCGTAGCTTTCCGTGAGATGGTAGCCAAGATGTACAACGGCTCAAAGATTGCCCAGCTCGGTATCCTGCCTCCGACCACAACCGTTGACTGGAGTGAAATCATCTTCAAGGCACTTACCATCAAGGGTATCTATGGCCGCGAGATGTGGGAGACATGGTACAAGATGGAGCAGATGCTTGTCTCGGGTCTCGACCTCTCACCCGTAATCACCCACCACTTCCCCATAGCCGACTTCCAGAAAGGCTTCGATGTGATGGAGTCTGGTCAGTGTGGTAAGGTAATCCTCGACTGGGAATAATCCTTTACATTTACATATATATAAGAGAGAGGGCGGCACCCTCTCTCTTTTTTTTCTTAATTTGTTTTGTGGTTTCATTTATTCGCTCTGTCTTTGTCACCTCGAAATAGCAAAAAGGCATGGATGGACATAGAAAAGTCCTGAAAATAGACCTTATTAGGGCATTTCGATAGAATATAGGTATTAACTTTAAGTATATTTATGAAAAGGAAACATTTGCTGCTTGCGGCTTTGATGCTCGTGTCTGTAGGCATGTATGCGCAAGAAAAGATTACAATCAAAGGGCATGTGAAATTCATGGAAGAGGGTTTTAAGGTAACCGTATTCCAACGTAGCGGAACCTCGCGTAATGTGTTGGCCGAAACAGTGGTTAATGCTGACCACACATACTCGCTGGAAGTTCCTGTTGATATGCCTGGAGTAGCTGTGGTAGACTGCGGACGCTGGCAGTCGGTGAACGTGTGGTTGGAAGATGAGAACCTTGATATCGACTTCAGAGGACTTGATACTGCCAAGATAAAGATAAAGAATCCTCCTTATGTATATATTCGCGGTGGAAAAAATAACGAGTTGATGAATCTTATCAATTATGAGAATCACCGTGCTTACCAAAGGATGATCGCTATCTCGCAAAATGCTTATCGGGTGAAATTCCAAGACGAAGCCGAGAAGAGCAAACTTAGCGTGTCGATGTACGGTATGAGCAGCGATAACGCTACCGCTTACATGCGCTATTTTGCCGAGCACTATACCGACCGCAATAGTGTGCTGGTAGCTATTGCCAGCTTGAACGAAGAGGAAGACAAAGCTCTTATTGAAGAATCATTGTCAAAGTTGGAGCAATTGTCTCCCGTGTCAAAGACATTGGTTGACAATCTGAGAAAGGAGCGCGCTGAGCAGAAAGCACGTGTAGAGCGCATGAAGGTTGGCAATCCTGCACCGGCATTCACCTGCCAGAGCCCCAAGGGAAAGACTTTGTCGCCGGCAAAGTACAAGGGCAAGGTGCTCGTGCTCGACTTCTGGGCATCGTGGTGTGGCCCCTGCCGTCAGGAAATCCCTAACATGAAGAAATTCTACGAAGAGTTCAAAGGGCAGGGAGTTGAGTTCCTCAGCGTATCAATAGATGCCAAAGAGGAGGCTTGGCGCAAGGCTTTGAAAGACGAGAATATGGCTTGGCCACAAGGATGGGTGAAGGATGCCGGGAAAGAGGTTATGGAACTTTACCAATTTGGTGGAATCCCTTTTATCCTTGTGATAGATAGAGATGGCAACATCTACAAGAAACATGTCAGAGGAGAAGGTATAAGGACTGCTATCCAAGATTGCCTCGATGGCAAAAAAGCCTCAGCACCTAAGACTGTCAGTATGGGCATGATGGGAGCAGCAATGTAAAAGCTAAGGTAAAATCTTTTAGGAATTATTTATATATGTTTAATTATAATTAAAATCAAGATTATGAAAGTAAAATTTTCATGGATGTATTTGGCTGCTCTTGTTGCAGCATTTACTTGGACCTCATGTGAGAAGGAGGATTCCGTAGCTCCTGCAGTAGGTATCACAGAAATTAAGGTTACTCCCGAGGGTAGCGCAGTGAGTTACACTGCTGCAATCAATGGCTACGATGCTGTAGTGGCTGTTCCTGTGGACATGTTGGACGCTGCATTGGCTGCTGCCACAATAGAGGCAACACCCACAATGGGTTCGGAAGTACTCTACAACAATGAAACTATTGGTGCAGGAGTTGTAGTAGACCTCACTTCACCTGTAACTTTGATTGCAAAGGGTGCTGATGGCAAGACTGTAGCCTATACCGTTACTGTTACTCGCGCTAGTGCAGCGGATGGCAATATGCTTGTGAAGTCTTCTAAGTTCATCGGTTTCCCCGCAGGCTTGATTGACTACGACGTAACTTACTTCAACAATAAGTTCTACGCTATCACGACAGCTGTTTCTGGTACAGGAACTGAAGAAGATCCTATGGTTGAGTACTATCAGTTGTTCTCTTCTACAGACGGTATCAACTGGTCTGAGGTTAAGTACAATGCCTCTACCGAAGGCGTAGTACTTCCTGAGGGCCAAGATGGTTATGTTATCGGTGGTGAAGGTGCACGCTTGGCTGTTTACAACGGTCGCATGTATGTTCTTGGTGGTGCACGCACCAAGGGGGCAGACATCTATGGTAATGCTGCAGAAGCAGATGACTGGGGTTGGGGACCCTTGGCAAGACTTGACTCATGGCGTTCATTCTCAACAGCTGACGGTGTAAACTTCGTATGCGATACAATTGGTGCTGTTTATACTAGAAATGAGGATGTCCGCTCTATTGATGATATTGCCGCTGCACATGTGAATGTAGTTTCATTTGATGGTAAATTGTTTATGCAGGGCGGCTACTATCCTGCATTCGGTATGTGGCAGGGTGCTCGTCGCTACTTGTCTTCCACTGACGGAAAGAATTGGAACAATGTAACGCCTGCAAGCACAAGCGAAGAGAATGCCGTAGATGTTCACCAGCGCATGGGCAATGCTTTCTTTGTATACAAAAACAAAATGTGGTGCTTGGGAGGTTACAAGAACTTTGTAGACCCCGGCATGATGGTAAATAGCGTATGGTCTTCTGAAGACGGAGTGAACTGGGCAATGGAGGTAGACTCTGTTAAGGGCTTCAGCAACATCTTCGATGCAGAGGTTCTTGCTACAGAAGAGGCTGTTTACT
Organism: Bacteroidaceae bacterium; assembly: GCA_017396545.1. GTDB lineage: Bacteria > Bacteroidota > Bacteroidia > Bacteroidales > Bacteroidaceae > UBA1189. Next base: position 15,491 of record JAFQLT010000134.1, read on the forward strand.
TGTTCGGTGGAAACATCTGCAATGCAGAGGGTGCTACAGTTTCTAACAAGATCTACCGCTCTACCGACTGTATCAACTGGGAAGAGGTTGAGGCACCTGAGACATTCACAGCTCGTCGTCACATCGCTGGTGTAGCACAGGGTAATTCAGCATGGTTGTTCGGTGGTATCGCAACTCCCTCAGGAGATACTTATGGCTACCCTGTAACGGATACAGATGAATTTGCCACAGATACATGGGTTAGACTCATGAACTAAGATTTATTTAACAACAAAAGGAGTGTGTCCTCATGGGCACACCCTTTTTTTATTTTTGACTCGGAATGAAACTCAAATCACTTCTTATATCTTGCCTTTCATTGGTGGCAGTCGTAACTGTCGCACAGAACCAACAGGTAAGTGGTATCGTGGTGGACGAGCGAGGCCTGCCGATGGAGATGGTTAGCGTATACGTGAAAGGAACCTCCAATGTAGTGCCCACAGATACCTATGGTAAATATACAATAGAAGCGAGTCCTAAGGATACACTTCTCTTCACTTTTCTCGGCTATCTGAAGCAAGAAATTATAGTCGGGAAACGCAAGAATATAGACATTGCATTGAAACCAAACAATGACTTCAAATTAACCGACTTGGTTGTTACCGGTTATGGTAAGCAGGAACGTAGAGACCTTACGGGTTCGGTGTCTTCAGTAAAGCTTGATGACCGGGTGGGGTTCCAGTCTGTGGACCAGCTGCTTCAGGGAAAGGCTCCGGGAGTATATATGACCAACTCATCGGGTGCTTTGGGCTCGGCCAATCTGCTTACCATCCGAGGCGTAAGCTCTATCATGGGAGACAACACCCCTCTCTATGTCATTGACGGTGTGCCTGTGTATAGTACCGATCGCGAAGCCAACTCGATGGATGTATCGGGCGGTTCTGTCCCTGGAATCGCTATGGGCGGAACCCAAATAGGGGGTGGCTCACTCAAGTATAACTATGATTTGAGGTATTCATTCGAGAAAAACCCTTTAGCAACACTCAACCCTAATGATATCGAGTCAATCGAAATCCTGAAGGATGCCTTTGCTACCGCCATCTATGGTTCGCGCGGTGCAGCGGGTGTTATCCTCATCACCACAAAGAAAGGTAGTCGTGACCGAACACAGGTAAATGTGGGCTATACCATGTCTATAGATAACCCGATGGGCAAGCTTGAACTGCTCAATGGTGACGAGTACTCAGACGTTTACAACAAGTACTACAAGATGGGTTATCCTCGTTATGCCAACACAGACTGGGTGGATGCCGTGACCCGTACGGCTGTAAGCCATTCTACGAATGCATCTGTGTCAGGAGGTACTGGGAAGACAACCTATTTTGCAAGCTTGTCGTATGATGACAATGAATCCTATGTAATAAACAACGACATGCAGCGCTATGCCGCACGCATGAACTTGAATACGGCAATTACCGATCGTCTGAACATCGGCATGAATATGTCGTTGACCAAACTTTACAACAATGCCCTTTCTGCAAGCAGCATCTACGCATTGGCACTCAAGAAAGCTCCCAACCTCCCTATCTGGGACGATAAAACGGGGGACTACTACTATGGCTACTCACCCAATGCGAAGGGAGACACAGAAGCCTTTAACCCGGTAGCAATGGCCTACATAAACGACGAAGGTCTTGAAGACACACGTATCGTAGGTAACGGTTTCCTTGAATACAAGCCTGCAAACTGGATTTCTCTGCGAAGCGAGATTGGTATTGACAACTACAACTCTTTCACTTCAATCCGTAAAGGCGCTTTACCTGAGAGCCTAAGTGGTGCTATCGGCAATCAAGCCACCGAGTCAACGGCTCTCAAGAACAAAATGGTTATCAATAACCACATCAACATCAACAAGAGCTTTGGCAACCATTTTATACTGGGAGTCATCGGACAAAGCTATGAATATAGCCAGGAACGCTCCATGTCAGTCGCTGGAAGCGACTTCTTCAGTCCAGACCTCAACGGTGTGGGGGCTGCCCAAAGCAAGCGTGTGACAGGTGCGTCGATGCGACAATATGCACTGTTCTCTGCTTTTGCCCGTTTGAACTACCAATTGAAGCAACGCTACTTGGCTGGTGTTACCTATCGTCTCGACGGCTCTTCGCGCTTCAATAGAAATCACCGGTACCTCAGCACCCCCTCTTTCTCTTTGGGGTGGAGATTATCTGAGGAAGGCTTCATCAAAAACAATACCGATCTGTTCAGCGAATTGAAGCTTCGCGGCTCGGTAGGTCTCTCCAGCAAGGATGGCAACAACAGTTACTATGGCGCACAGGCCGTATACAACCTCAATACACTGACCAGTTACGGAGGGTACAACTATCTGCAAATGTCACAACCCGGCAACGAGAACCTTGATTGGGAACGTACCATTACTTATGATGCCGGTCTCGACATGGAAATGTGTGAGGGTCGTATCAAGATGACTCTTGACTATTACTATAAGAAGACCACAAATATGCTTTTCGCTTCTGACCTGCCACTCTATACCGGTTATACGAAAGAGAACCAGAACATTGCAGATATGATGAATCAGGGTATCGACTTGCAGTTCATCACCACTAATATCCAGACCAATGATTTCCAATGGCAAACCATTCTCAACCTGTCCAGATCTACAAACAAAATCCTCAAATTGAAATTTGAGGGTAATCAATTAGATAATGCCAACAGCTCGTACAAGTATTATGCCGAAGGAGCACCTGTCGCACAATGGTATTTGCACGAATGGGTAGGCGTGGATCCTATGACAGGAGACCCTCTATGGAAATATGCAGATGGGACCATTTCCAATATTGCACCAGAGTCTAACTATGCAACATCACAAGCGAATAAGTTTGTTAAAGGAACTGCGTTGCCTGACCTTTATGGATCAATGACAAATTCCTTGTTCTACAAAAACTTTGAATTAAACTTTATGTTCACCTTCGCCCTTGGAAGCAGAATGATGAACAGCACACGCGCCACTTTATTGACCTATACGAATACCGATGCAAATAATCTCGGCAAAGAGATACTATCCATGTGGCAACTCCCAGGACAGAAAACCGATATTCCTAAACTGAACAATAGTTCGATTGTCAATGGCTACGACTACACCACCGCCATTACCACAACCCGCTTCCTGGAGGACAACTCATATTTGAGACTGAAGAATGTGACATTAACTTACAATGTACCGCAACGTTTACTTATCAAGACCAAGACCTTTAGGCAATTGAGCCTGTTTGCCACATTTACGAACCTTCTCACTTTCACGAAGTATTCAGGCTTAGATCCCGAAGTCAGTGCTTTCGGCTCTTCTGCCATTGGTGCTGGTTATGATAACAGCACCATGCCGCAGTCGCGCAGTTATCAGTTCGGTGTCAGGGCAAGTTTCTAATTTTTTAATGCAACAGAAGAATATGGTTACAAAGAAAAATATTGCATGTTTGTTCGTATGTTCTCTTGTGATGCTCGTCTCTTGCGAACTTGATTACGCACCGGAGAACACACTCGTAGATGAGAAAGTATACAAGAATGAGAAAACGGCAGAAGCAGCCTTGATGGGCAACTATGTACGCCTCAATGTCTTTATAGCCGGTGCACCCCAGGATCAGAACAACTACGCCAATACTGGCTATACCTATCAACTTGGTGATTTGACAACAGAGAATTTTGCTATCCGCGAAAACATGACTGGGTATCTTGCTATCGAGAAAGGTGAGTTTAGCAGTACAGAGCATGATGGCGTGCTAAAAAATATCTGGCATTGGGGATACAATGCCATTGATTTCTCCAACAACATCATTTCCGGTATCAAGCGCTACGGTCAGTACAATGAGGCAATGGAGCGGCAGCATATAGCGGAAGCCAAGTTTATACGTGCCTATGTATACTTCTATTTGCTTGCCGCATACGGAGACCAGGCACTCTTGGGCAACGACAGTGGTGATGGTGTGGTCCTCTGTCTTGAACCATATAACGGGTACAACCCTGACAACGCCTTGGGACGTTCGTCCAATGCTGCGGTATGGGAGCAGATTATACAGGATCTTGAGGAGGCCATCACCGATTTGCCTGTCAGTGTGCCTGATGTGAAATCAAGAATACGCGCAAACAAGGCCGCTGCACAAGCACTTTTGAGTAGGGTTTACCTCTACAAGGGGACATTCACCAATGACCTTGCAGAATTGGAATTGTCACGCGACTTGGCCTCTGCGGTGCTCAAGACGACTGGCTACACGTTTCCCACGTCCAGTACCGAATTCAGTACAGCATTGTTCCCCAGCAACGAGTATTCACAGTCCGGATCTTATCCTGACCCGACAACCCGCAGCAATGAGCTGATATTCTATCAGCCGAGCAGACTGTATGCCGACGATTATCCCAGCGGAATAAACTACTATCGCAAGAACACGCTGTATGTGCCTTCAACGATGAAAGACTTGTATGATGAGAACGATGTGCGTAGAAGCTATCTTATATGGCGTGGTTCACAAAATGACAATGTAAAGGACAGCACCACCATGAAGTATAGTGGTGGAGAGTACAACGACGTCATCTATATGAGGATGGCTGAGGTGAAACTTACTTATGCCGAGACGCTCGTAAGAACCCAAAACTCGGTATCTGAAGAGGCTGTCGGTCACCTTAACGACGTTCACCAGCGGGCATATCCCGAAGGGATGAAGCCAGAGTTGTATACCACAGCCGATTTCCCCACTGTGGAGTCATTCCTGAAAGCGGTGCTCAAGGAACGCAACAGGGAGCTTGCGTACGAAGGGCATTATCGTTGGGACCTCATGCGTACAAACAATCTTCTGGAAGATAAGAAACTGGGTGCGATAGAAAAGACCCGGTGGAACCTCCCCGTCTCTGATTTCGAGATCCGTATTTCGGATGGGAAGATAAAGCAGAACACTGGTTTTAACTAATAACACTATTGGAATGAGACAAATGAAAAGAACATTTCTGACATGCATCATCACTCTCGTGGGAACATGTTTGGCCAACTTGAGTGCACAAGAATATGAAGGCGTAGTCTTTTTGGAGGGGAAGACCTTTACAGAGGTTGTGGACTTGGCGAAAGAAAGCGGTAAGAAGGTATTTCTGGACTGTTACACCAGCTGGTGTGGCCCATGCAAAATGGTCGCCAGGGACATATTCCCACAGAAGATTGCGGGTGACTACTTCAACCGTGAGTTTGTCAACATCAAGATAGACATGGAGAAGGGCGAAGGATCTGAATTGGCCAAGCGCTTTGGGGTGAAGGCCTACCCTACGTTTATCATGTTTGATGGTGAAGGAAAGGAGATAGGACGTCTTGTCGGTGGCAAAAAGAATGCCGAAGAGTTTGTTGCGGCAGTGAAGGATGCAGTAGGCGAGAACAGTCTCTCGGCCATGACTCAAAGATATGACGACGGAGAGCGGAACCGTGAGTTCCTATACGACTATCTTGTAGTGTTGGGCAACGCTTACCAGAGTGAGAAGGCCGAAGCTGTGGCGGCAGAGATTCTCGATGGCAAGACTGAGGAGCTATTGGATGACGAACGGTTGTTCAACACTTTCCTTCGGTACAATTCGTCGCCCATGTCACCAACCTTCCAGTATGTGCTACAGCATGAAGATGAATTCAAGAGCCAGTATCCCAATTCGAAATTAGACCGTATGATTGCTTCTGCCTGGATGAGCTATCCACGCACATTACTGAAGAGAAACGCTGATGGAACTGTAACTTTCGACCGTAAGGCCATGAAGGCTTACGCGGGGGAGATGAAGAAGTGGAATGTGGAGAATCGTGAAGAGATTATCCTATTGTCCGACATTAACGTGGCAGAGGCAACCCAGGATTGGCGGGAATATGCGAAGTTGTGTAGTAAGTACATCAAGAAGTTCGGCGAGAACGATATGTACATCTATAATTGGGCACTGCGCATGCAACGCGAATGTCAGGATGCCAAAGCCAAGAGAGTGGCTGTCGGTTGGATGCAGAAACGACTTGAAAGCATAAGGAAGGAGGAAGCAAGACTTGCTCCGCCGAAGGAGGGAGAAGTGCGTGCCTACGCTATGAACGGCTTTTCTAAAGCGTATGAAGACCTTATAGAGAAGATGAGATAAGAATAAGGGGAAGGCCTTCCCCCTTATTCCTTTGTTTTATGTCCTCAATAGAGGCTGTATAATACAGCTAGTGGGTATATCGAAAAACTGATGGGCGCAGGCTAATGCCTGCGCCCATCGCGTTTGTTGTTGCGAACAACAGTATGTGCAGGGACGAGGTCAGTCTACCTGACCAAGACTGTTGCCATACTCCATCTCGGCCTGTACCACGAGTTCGATATCCTCAGGAAGCCATTCGCCAATATTGTCTTTCTTGGCCTCCTTGATGATGTAGGCTACAATCTTGTCGGTGTCAATCTCTACACAGCCGTCGGCATCGGGCTTGGCATCGAGCAATCCACTCGAGAAGTAGAAGTCGGCGATGACATCGATGATATAGTACAAGTCGTCATCCGTGAACTTCTCCTTGAGTTCTACGGGCAAGAAATTGCGGATAAACTCGACGGTCTTGTCATCGTCAAGGTCGTCCATGAGGAATTCGTCGTTCATACGTTGTGAGTTTTTTAGTTTATGAGGATTATGAGTTTTTAAGCTCAGTCATTCGTCTTATCCAGCAACTAACCAACTTAGAAACTAAAAAACCTAAATCAGAGCAATGCCTCGATCTTCTCAGCAAATGCAGCCTTGGTAGCGGCGCCCACGGTCTTGTCCACCACTTCACCGTTCTTGAGGAAGATGACGGTGGGGATGTTGCGTACGCCGAACTTGGAGGTAAGCTCATCATTGTCGTCTACATCGCACTTGCCGATGATGACACGGCCTTCGTACTCCTCGGCCAAAGCTTCGATATCGGGAGCAATCTTCTTGCAGGGACCGCACCAGGTGGCCCAGAAGTCTACTACTACAGGCTTACCCTGTGCTACGAGTTCGTCAAAGTTGCTGTCTGTGATTTGTATAGCCATTTTTATTCAAGATTTAATCCGTGTTTGTTACTCAATCAATAGTTCTCGGGCTTGAGCTGGAAGTGTGCCTGCGGGTGATCGCATACGGGGCATACTTCGGGAGCCTCTTTTCCTACGCAGATGTGTCCGCAGTTACGGCACTGCCATACACAGTCACCGTCGCGTGAGAATACGAGTTTGCCCTGTACGTTGGCCAATAGCTTCAGGTAGCGCTCTTCGTGCTCTTTCTCGATGGCTGCTACGCCCTCGAACTGCTCGGCAATGGCGATGAATCCCTCCTCGCGGGCCTCCTTGGCCATCTGAGCATACATTTCGGTCCATTCCTCGTGCTCACCAGCTGCAGCAGCGATGAGGTTCTCGGCAGTGCAGCCGATGCCGCCCAAATGCTTGAACCACAGCTTGGCGTGCTCCTTCTCGTTGTCCGCAGTCTCCTGGAAGATGGCAGCTATCTGCTCGTAGCCCTCTTTTTTTGCTTTCGAAGCGAAGTAGGTATACTTATTACGTGCTTGTGACTCGCCTGCAAATGCCATCTGCAGGTTCTTCTCGGTTTTTGTTCCTTTCAGTTCTTTCATAATTGTATTATTTTTATAGGTGTAGAAATCTTCTCTGCAAAGTTAAGCGATATTTGTTTTATTACAAATAGTCAGTTGTATTTTTCACTCTGTTTCTCTGTCATCCCGAGCAGGGTTAGGTACTTTGTACGGAGATTTGGCGTTCTTCGTAGCGTTCATTGCGGGATTCTTCCTTCGCCTTGCTTTGTCTGAATGACACCCTTCGCGATGACTTCACTTTCTTCTTACGCCTCGCCCTTGAAGTCGCTCAGGCGGGGGATGTATGTCCCTTTGCCTTGCTCGGGCAAGCGGATGGGACCGAAGGTCTGCTCGTACTTCTTGAGGTTGTCCTGCAGAGTGAGCATCAGGCGCATGGCATGTTCGGGGGTGAGGATGGCTCGTGCCTGTACCTGGGCTTTGGGCATACCGGGAAGCACACGGATGAGATCCATGATAAACTCTGACGAGGAGTGCGATATGATGGCCAAGTTGCAGTAGATGCCTTGGGCCACGTCTTCTTTCAGCTCTATCTGAAGTTGGTTTTCGGGTTTCTTTTCCATTGATTGTATAAAGTAAAGTGCCTAAATTGTTAATATCGTTAAGTTGTTGTCCTGAGCGACGCGAAGGACCTAACGCAATGCTATGAGGAGATTCTTCGTGTCGCTCAGAATGATAGGGAATTGTTTATTTACGTTTACATTCCAAGTCGTTGAGGTCCTGCTTGGTGCGGGCATAGGTGGGCAGCGCATCAAGGGCATCGATGAGGTCGTCGTTGAAGAGGTCGTTGCCCTCCATCACGAAGGAGTGGATGGTGCGCTTGGTAGCGAGATTATTGTCACCATAGTACTTGGATATCATCTCCTTGTCCTTCTCCTCCTGCTGTTGGCGCTCGGCTCTCTCCTCGGGGGTCTCCTCATGCTCCTCCTTAGGGGTATTGTTCACCTCGATGGTCGTATTCATGCCAGGAATGTTACTCACACCAAAGCCTGTAGCGAGAATGGTGATTTTCACCTCCTCGTCGAGTGACTCGTCGGTAGCCATACCCCAGATGACCTCGATGTCCTTGCTGAGGAACTTGTCGGTAAAGCGGCCAATCTCCTCCATTTCTTCGACTACCAGCGGATGCTTGGGGCTGTCGTAGATGTTGAAGAGTATCTTCTTAGAGTTATAGATGTCGTTGTCATTGAGCAGGGGCGAGTGTAGGGCGTTCTCGATGGCCTCGGCCAAGCGCTTCTCACCCTTACCGGTACCGTAGCTCATGATGGCCACACCACCATTGCGCAGCACCTTGCTCACATCACGGAAGTCGAGATTGATGGTTCCCTCTGTGGTGATAATCTCGGAGATACTCTTCACGGCAATGGTCAGTGTGTCGTCAACACGGCGGAAGCCTTCGCTCACCTTGAGGTTGGGGTATATCTCGAAGAGGCGCTCATTGTTGATGACAAGCAGTGCATCGACATGCTTGGAGATGGCATCTACACCCTTGAGTGCCTGCACAATCTTGGGGCGCAACTCAAACTTGAAGGGTATGGTGACCACACCCACGGTGAGTACGCCCGACTCCTTGGCCACACGTGCCACGACGGGAGCGGCTCCGGTGCCCGTACCACCGCCCATGCCGGCAGTGATAAATACCATCTCCGTGCCGTCCTGAAACTGTTTGCGGATATCCTCAATGTTTTCCTCTGCAGCCTGACGGGCTACATCGGGGTCGTTGCCGGCACCCAGTCCCTTGGTCGTATTGTGGCCGATCTGCAGCTTGACGGGAATCTCTGACTTGGCTAATGCTTGGTTGTCGGTATTGCACAAGACGAATGACACGTCCTGGATACCTGTGCGGTACATGTTCTTTACGGCATTGCCTCCACCGCCGCCCACACCGATTACCTTGATTATCTTTCGCTCCTCGGTAGGGAGATCGAAGGGCATAATATCATTGTCGCTCATAGTGCTCTGCTATTTATTGGTATCTTTTTCTTCATCGGCAAGGAAGTCTCCCACCTTGTCTTCAAAATCGTCGGTCAGTGATTTTATACGCTTCATGATGCCCGAGAGGAATCCTTTTTGCTTTTCTTTTCTCTGCTGGGCTCTCAGCTCGGCCTGTGCGCGCTTTTGCGCCAGTTCCTCCTCGCGCTTGCGGTCGCGTTCGGCCTGTGCGCTTTCGCCGTCATTGGTGAAGAGTTCGCCAGGTACGGCTTTGGCCTCGTCTTCGGGCTTTATTTCGGGCATATATTCTGAACAACATGGCTCCTCGCCCGCCATAAGCAGGCCTACGAGTACGCCCTGCATACCGGGGCCGGGGCATTCGGCTGTCTGCCACTCTACCTGCGGCGCTACGTTGCGGGCTATCCTCACCTTACCTAGTAGGGGCTTCTGTGCCAAGGCTGATTCTATTTCCTTGAGGTTGATGCCACCACCGCAGCATACCACACCGGCGTGTAGCTTGTCGGCATAGCCCGATGCCTCTATCTGATGACATACGTTGGTCAGTATCTCCTCGATGCGGGCTTCGATGGCTTCGTGCATCAAACGCAGCTCCACTGAGCGGTCATCATCGAGTTGTATGCGGCCGTCGGCAGTCTCTGGCAGAGTGAGTCCGTACTCGCATTTCAGTTGCTCGGCCTCCTGTTCGTCGACCTTCAGTGAGCAGAGGTCACGCGTGATGCTCTGTCCGCCCAAGGGTATCACCGTGAGGAAACGCAGGGCACCGCCCTTATATACCGATACTGTAGTGGTGTCGGCACCGAAGTCCACCAAGGCGCACCCCTGCCTACGCTCGTTTTCGGTAAGTAGCACGTTGGCAGCCACCAATGGTGCGATGTAATCATCGATGATGTTCACTTTGGCAATCTCGAAACTTTTCGCAGTGTTGTCCATTACCGAGGTGCGGGCAAGGATGTTGAGGTAGTTGCCTTCGATGCGTGTGCAGTTGACGCCTACAGGCTCGCTCAGCAGGTTGTTGCCGATCTTGTATTCCTGCGATATCATCTTCAGTGTGTCTTGCCCGGCATATTGCTTGGCGGCGTTCTCCTCCTCCATGGCTGTGACGATGTCATCGGTTACGCGCGTCTCTTCCTCAAAGGTTCGCTCCACGATGTTTGGTTCTGAATGTAGCGTATATCCGCCTACACCGGCATACACCTGGTCTATGGTCTTTCCGCCCAACTCCGGCTCCAGACGGTTGATGAGGTTCGACAGGCATTGCGCCGTCTTGTCAATGTTGTATACCACGCCACGGCGTACGAACCCTGCTGCCGGTTCGTCGGCATAGGCGATTACCAGCAGACTGCCGTCGGCACGCTTGCGTCCCACGGCACCAGCTATCTTCGAAGAGCCTATCTCGATGGCTACGATCAAGTCATTTGTTGCCATATATATGTTTTTTTGTGCTGTGATTTGCTATTTTACGAATTTCCTACAAAAGTAAGCAATCTTTTTATATTCGGCAACTCGGAGGGGAGGGATATTCTTCAATTTTCAGTACGTCCTTCTACATAGGTGTGCCAACGGTTAATCAAATCCGTCATGTCGGCTGGGAGTTCGGAGGTGAAGAACATCTCCTTACCAGTACGTGGATGTACAAAACCGAGTGTACGGGCATGTAGCGCTTGGCGCGGACAGGTGTCGAAGCAATTGGCTACGAATTTGCGGTACGAACCGGAGGTGGTGCCTTTGAGAATTTCATTGCCTCCATAGCGTTCGTCATTGAAAAGAGGATGTCCGAGATGCTTCATATGTACACGTATCTGGTGAGTGCGTCCTGTTTCGAGGATACATTCCACGAGGGTGACATAGCCTATGCGTTCAATCACACGGTAGTGTGTGACGGCGTGCTTGCCTATGGCCGGGTCGGTGAAGACGGCCATCTGTAGTCGATCGTGCGGGTTACGGGCTATCTGGCTGCGTATGGTGCCGGTATCTTCCTTGAGTGCACCCCATACGAGTGCGTTGTAGTGGCGTTTAGTGGTCTTGTTGAAGAATTGTATGCCCAGCGAGGTCTTGGCATCGGGGGTCTTGGCCACCACGAGCAGTCCTGAAGTGTCTTTGTCGATGCGGTGTACGAGTCCTACGCCCGGGTCGTTGGGGTCATAGTCGGGGTTGTCGCGCAAATGCCATGCTATAGCGTTGACAAGTGTACCGCTGTAGTTGCCACAGCCTGGGTGCACGACTAAGCCTGCCGGTTTGTTGATGACCATGATGTCATCGTCTTCGTATACCACATCCAGAGGAATGTCTTCGGGTACGATGTCGGTATTGTGCCTCGGGCGGTCCATCATCAAAGTGACGATGTCATGAGGCTTTACGCGGTAGTTGCTCTTTACGGGCTTGCCACCTACGTGCAGGAATCCTGCTTCAGCAGCTTTCTGTATGCGGTTGCGGGAGGCATGGGGCAGATGGTCGATAAGAAACTTGTCTATGCGTACCAGTTCCTGACCTTTGTCGGCTACTATGCGGAAATGCTCGTAGAGCGAGGTCCCCTCATCGATGGGGGAGTAGAGGTCAAGGTCTTCGTTGAGGAGGTCTTCTATGTTGTCGGTAATCATTATGTTTCGTTTGCCCAAAACGTTCAGCTTCTCTTTTTCTGTTATATGTGCTCTATGCGATTGAATCATCAGGGCTAAAACCAACCGTCTTCTACGATTGAGGGCTCGCTCAAGGTTTCCCTTTCTGTCTTGTCGCCTCCTCCAATGATGAGTGTTAGTTCGGCTCCTTCGGGTATAAGCTCTTCGCCTTTTAGCTCGCGGCCGTTGTAGCGTATGCCGTATACCCAATCGAGTTCACCCGGAATGGTATCGTTGGGGGTCAGTTTGAAACCAGCAGCCCGTAGGCGTGACTCGGCTTGGCGCAACGAACTGTTGTCGGCAATGTCTGGGACGGTAATCATGGGATGGTTGCCCGAACTCACGGTGAGGTATACTTTGCGACCACGCTTTACCTTTGCATGGGCTATAGGGCGCTGAGAGGTTATTTCTCCAGCCGGTACTCCTTTGATGAATATGTGATCGCTAGCTACGCCTATCAGATGGTGCTCAGCGAGCTTGTTGATGGCGTCCTTTTCTTGCATACCTGTGATGTCGGGAACCGTGATGGCTACACCGTGTTCGGTATAGCTGTCAATCCAGTGGAATGTGATAAATATGGCTGCTATCACTACGGTTGTCATGGCGGCCAGATTGGTGATGATGAAGCGAAGTGTATGCTTCTTTTCTGGTTTGTTGTAGGTTTTGCTCATAGCTGTTCCCTTAAACGATAAAGTGCACTGCAAAAATAACTATAATATCCTGCATGGACAACGGTTTAACTAAGAAAATCGGGTGATTCATAGGATATATCCTATTTTGTCATGCATGTTTGAGGAATTCACGTAGATGGGGGTTGCTGGCCTGGTTTATATTGTGACTTGTGCCAGTCCATTCGGCACGTCCCTCATGGATGAAAAGGATTTGTTCGCCTATGCCTCGTACTGATCCCATGTCGTGTGTGTTGACGATAGTGGTGATGCTGTACTCATGTGTGATATCGCTGATGAGGCGGTCAATGATGCGTGACGATATGGGGTCGAGACCAGAGTTAGGCTCGTCACAAAAAAGGTATCGTGGTTCTAAAGCTATAGCTCGGGCTATAGCTACACGTTTCTGCATGCCTCCGCTGAGTTCAGATGGCATCTTGCTTTCTGCATCGCTGAGTCCTACGCGGTCAAGGCAGAAACGGGCGCGTTGCAGTTGCTCCTGATAGGTCTTTGATGAAAACATTTCGAGTGGAAAAAGAACGTTATGGAGCACATCCATGGAGTCGAACAGGGCGGCTCCTTGAAAAAGCATGCCTATCTCTTGACGCAGAAATGTAGTTTCACGCTTAGTAAGGTGGTGTATGTCTCGCCCATCGAAAAGTACCTCTCCTCGCTCGGGGGTGAGCAGCCCTACAATACATCGCAGCAGTACGGTTTTCCCAGAGCCGCTGCGGCCGATGACAAGATTGGTCTTTCCTGCATCGAACGTAGCGCTGATACCATGAAGTATCTCTTGATGCTCGAAATTTTTGTGTATGTCGGTAATGGTAATCATGCCATCAGCAGATTCGTTAGTAATAGGTCTGTAAACAATATCAGTACGCTACTTACTACTACCGAGTTGGTTCCGGCTTTGCCTACCTCAATGCTCCCTCCCCGTACGGTGTAGCCAAAATAACAGCTCACACTAGCAATGATGAATGCGAACACAAGCGATTTGATATATCCCGACCATAAGTGCCAGCTCTCGAAACTGTGCTGTAACCCATAGGTGAGATCTGACAATGAGAGGAAACCACCGAACCAACACGTCACGTAGGCTCCGATAAATCCTGAAGCGATGCTGAACGTGACGAGTAGGGGAATGGCACTGGTCATGGCCAATATTTTGGGTAGCATAATGTGGTTAGCAGAATTGACCCCCATGACATCAAGTGCATCTATTTGCTGGGTGACACGCATGGTGCCTATTTCTGAAGCAATGTTTGAACCAACCTTGCCCGCCAGTATAATGCAGATGATACTCGATGCAAACTCAAGCAAGATGACCTCGCGCATGGCATAGCCGATGGTAAAGCGAGGCATCCAAGGTGACCAAATGTTGATTTTAATTTGGACGCACAATAATGCACCGATAAAGAATGACATCAGGATGACGATGAATAACGAGTTGTAGCCTAACTGGTAGAATTCGTGCACATACTGTCTCCAAAATACGCTGCCTCGTTGTGGGCGCGTAAATGTTTGGCGCATTAGTATTAAGTAGCTGCCTATGGTATGTAGCAGTTTACATAACATGGGTCAGGGGGCTTAGTCCAGTTCCTGGTCGGCTTCATAGCCTCCAAGTTCGCGCACCTTGTTCTTTAGCATGACAAATTGCTTGAAGAGGTCGTGCACGGGTTTCTCGTCATCCTTGTGCATGGGTGCCTTGCAGTAGAACGATAACCAGTCCTGTATGCCTGAGAGCCCGGCGCGTAGGGCTACATCGGCGAAGAGCACGAGATCCAGTGCTAAGGGAGCGGCGAGGATGGAGTCGCGGCAGAGGAAGTTGACCTTTATGGTCATGGGGTAGCCCATCCATCCGAAGAGGTCAATGTTGTCCCATGCCTCCTTCTCATCGCCACGGGGCGGATAGTAGTTGATGCGCACCTTGTGGTAGATGTCGCTATAGAGTTCGGGGTAGATGTCTGCATCAAGGATATTTTCCACGGCGCTCATCTTGCTGCGGCGCTTGGTTTCGAAGTTCTCGGGGTTGTCGAGCACGATACCATCACGATTGCCGAGGATGTTGGTCGAGAACCACCCGTTTACCCCCAATTGTCGAGTGAAGAAGGCGGGTGCAAGCACCGTTTTCATCATTGTTTGTCCGCTCTTGAAGTCCTTCCCTGCAATGGGCACCTTACACTCCTCGGCCAGTTGCCACATGGCGGGTATGTCAACGCAGAGGTTCGGAGCGCCCATGACGAAGGGGCATCCCTCGCGCATGGCGGCATAGGCGTAGCACATCGAGGGGGCTATTACGCTGGTGTCGCCACGCTCCAATGCTGCTTCGAATCCGGTGAGTGTGTCATGTGCCTCGGTGTTGCGTGCTACGTATTTCTCTGTGCTGGCTATCCAGATCACAACCACGCGGTCGCAGTGGTTTTCGGCCTTGAATCGCCGTATGTCTTCGCGCAGAGCTTCGGTGCGTTCTTTCAGCGTGCCGCTCTTGACGTTGGGACCGTCAATGTTGGTAGCGTACGCTTTCTCGTATAGTGCCGTGTAAGGCTTAATGGCGTGGAGCTCGTCAGCCACGGGGTCGATGTCACGTTGTTTTAGTACATCTGCTTTGATGGCGGCCTCGTAGGCATCGTCTTCGTAGATGTCCCATGCGCCGAACACCATATCGTCGAGATGTGCTACGGGGATGATGTCTTTCACCTCTTTGTATACCTTGTCGCTGCCGGTGCCCAAACGCATGATACCATTGCACGCAAAGGAACCTATAGGACGGGAAAGCCCCTTGCGGGCCATGAGGGTTCCGATAATGGTGGTCGTGGTTACTGCACCAAGACCCACACACATCACACCAAGTCTTCCGGTTGCCGGCTCTACTTTCGTCTTGCTCATTTCGGATGTACTAATGATTGTTTTTATTATGGTGCAAAGTAACGGCTTTTTTCTAACATGGAGTAATTTTTGCCGATTTTTTTCTTAAATTAAGCACTCCTTCACAATTTCCGCCACTGTGGGGTGAGGGAAAACCACCCGTTCCAGTTCGCCGGCAGTCATACCTCGTTCTATGGCGATGCATGCGCTGCTGATAATCTCACTACAGGGGTTTCCTATCATGTGTACGCCCAATACGCGATCTGATGCTTTGTCGGTGATAACCTTGCATAGTCCTTCGCCACCCTCGTTCTCGGCCACGAAGCGTCCCGAGTAGGCCATAGGTAGCTTGCGACATTCGTATTCGATGCCCTGTTGCTGTGCCTGAGCCTCGGTGAGGCCTGTGCCAGCCACTTCTGGGTTGGTGTATACGATACCGGGGATGGCATCGTAGCGCATGGTATCCTCGATGCCACAGATGGTATTGATGGCTACTTCGGCTTCACGGCTTGCCGTGTGGGCGAGCAGGGAGTATCCAGTGATATCGCCGGCGGCATATACTCCCTCGGCATTGGTGCGCATCTGGCTATCTACCTTCACGCCTCCGCGCTCAAGTTCTATGTCCAGTGTCTCCAACCCAAGACCTCGGGTGATGGGGCGACGTCCTACGCTGAGCAGTATCTTGTCGCCCTCGATGGTGTATTCGGCTCCTTCAACATCGGTGAAGGTCACGCTATGCCTCTCTATATGGGTTACCTTGCAGGAGAGATGAAAGTGTATGCCCTTCTTTGTGTATTGTGAGCGTAGCATGGCGCTGATCTCATGATCCATGACGCCCAATATCTCGGGCATCATCTCCACTACGTGTACTTCGGCTCCGATGCTGTTGTACAGTGAGGCAAACTCCATGCCTATGACTCCGCCTCCAATGATGACGAGACTAGTGGGTGCCTCCTTTAGGGCAAGCAGCTCACGGTTGGTGACGATAGCCTCGTTTGTCGCCATGTCAAGTCCGGGTATGGGCGGAACAAATGTCTCTGATCCTGTACAGAGGAGTAGGTTCTTGGCCTCGTAGGTCTCACCATTGGCGATGATGCATATAGCGCCACAGTCGGTACGTCCGCTGATGGTGGCTTCAGCCTTCACCACCTCTACGCCCGCATTCTTCATCCTTAGTCCTATGCCGGCCACGAGTTTGCGCATCACCTTCGTTTTGCGGTCGGTCATCTTCTTGTAGTCGAGTGTGGCCTCCTCTACGCGGACACCATACTTCTCGCTCTTTCGGGCGTAGTCGTACAGCTTGGCGCTGTAGAGCAATGTCTTGGTCGGTATGCACCCTTCGTTGAGGCATACGCCCCCCAGGTCTTTCTTCTCAAACAAAATTGTCTTCAAGCCTTTCTTGCCGGCTTTCTCTGCGGCTACGTATCCACCCGGACCTCCGCCAATGATTGCAATGTCGTACATGGTATATTGTTTTGAGTTTAGAGTGCAGAGTTTTCAGCTAATTGTTTTCTCCCGACAAATATACATAAAACTATTGAGAGATGTTATCAAAAATCTATTGAATTTGGAAGCATATGGAGAATTTTTTACATTTGCACTGTAATTGTAGATGGTCAATCGATCTTTACTATGAAAAGACTCCCATTCGCCCGATATGTCTGCTGTTTACTTTTAGTGCTGTTCCCCTTGATGGCTCGTGCTACGGGGCAGATTGCGGATGATGTCGTAATAGATGGTGAGGTGTGGCGGCTCTTGGCCTCTCCATTGAGTGACAACGATTCTATATGTAATCGGATTGACAAAATTCTCCCCAAAGAAAAGAATTGGAGTACTGGCAATTGGGATGGTTTCGTTGGTTCTTGGGAGGTTGTGGATAGTTGCCTCTATCTGAAGGAGGTGATTGTGGCTATGTGGGACGAGCATAAGAGAGAATCCTATGAATTGGTGTTCGATGCCGATACCTTGAAGACTGTGTTGAAGGAGTACCACACCGAGCACGGCATCCTCGCAGGATGGTTCAGCCGTGAAAAACTGATTATCGGCAGGGGCGAACTCGTTACCTATGTTCATGGCGGATACCTCCGAAACCACGAGGAGGAGTTGGTGACAACCATCAAAAATGGTAGGATTATCCACCAGGAGCATTGGCGCAACAGGAAGGTGATGGAGGGATGGAGCCTTAGCGAAGCGGGCCTTTCAAAAACGTGTATTGAAATCATCAACCAGTTTCCATTTGACCTGTTCCCCGAACTCGACACGGTGCGCGTCATAGTACATGTAAGAAACGTCTCACTGACGCCCGATGGCCATTTTGAAGATTGCGACATTTTTTTTACTTGGATGAACACCAAACAGAGAGAAGAAGATCCCAACCACCCCATTATCGTTGCGTTGAAGGAGACAATGCGCAAGATGTACCCTTGGGAAGTAGTCTGCCTCCATGGCAAGTATACTGTCTGTGCTCCTACAGGAGGACGGGGAGTCGCGTTTACTCTCCTTTTGGACAAGAAGAGGCGACAGAAAGCGCAGGAGGGGTAGTAGGGTTGGAGGCGAGCGCTCTATCGGATGGACGTACTTTGCCGTAAGTACTCGAGTACCTGCACACAAGTACCGTATACTTAGCTGTAAGTACCGACTTAGCCTGCGTCATCCTGTAATAAGCAGACAAAGCATCTGCACGTCCGTGCCGAGAGGTTTACGATAGAGATTGACTTTTTTATAATAAAACAATAGCGACAACTGATTACTATCAACTGTCGCTATTTTGTCGGAAAGAGGCGACTCGAACGCCCGACCCCTACGTCCCGAACGTAGTGCGCTACCAACTGCGCTACTTTCCGATAGTGGCAGAGGAATCCTCTGCCTTTATGTAACCGTATGGTATACGGATATTACTCTTCGTTCTGACGCAAGCTCTGAACGTAGATGGCGCGCTCCATCTTGAGGCGCTTGATTTCAGAAGGCTTGTTGAACTGCTGACGACGACGGAGTTCTTTTACTACGCCGGTCTTCTCAAATTTTCTCTTGAATTTCTTGAGGGCTCTTTCGATGTTCTCGCCCTCTTTTACGGGTACTACAATCATTTTGCTTTATTTAATAATTATTATTCTATTCTTTTATATAAAATAGGCTGTGCGCGGTTGCGTACAATGTGCCTTGTTATGTCAGTTTTCTTTTTTAGTGGTCTTTAGCCTCCTTTGTCTTCATTTTGGGCTGCAAAGATAATGTAAACCAAACAAAGTACCAAATTTTAATAGGTGAATGTGGATAAAACAGCTTTTTTTAAGGCTAAACGTGTGAAACCTCGGTGAAATTAAGTTTGTTCGTTAAAAAAAATGATTAAAGATGGTAGAATGAAAAAATATCAGTTATCTTTGTGCCGAAATTATTAAATAGTTATACAATTATGAAAAAGTTCTTGGTAATGGTAACCTTGTTGGTTGCTACTTTGACAGTTAGTGCTCAGGAGTACAACTGGGCTGTGGGTTTACGCGGTGGTGGCTTCAGCGGCTTGACCGCTAAGCAGAATATGGGTGCAAATGCCATCGAAGCAGGTCTGTCGCTCTACAGTGGCGGTTTCGCCATTGATGGAGTTTACGAGTGGCAGGAACCCGTTATCGGTGATGGCTTCCATATCTATTATGGTGCTGGTGCATATGCTCAAATTGCAGGTAGCTTCTTCGGTTTGGGTCTTGAGGGTGTCCTCGGTCTTGAGTACCGTCTTCCCATCAACTTCCCCTTGGCCATTTCGCTTGACTATCGTCCCGGCATCAACGTTCTTGGCGATGCAGGTGTTCACTTCTGGGGTGGCAACTTCGGCCTTGGCGTCAAGTACTGTTTCTAAACAGTGTAATTATGCAAGAGAGGGGAGATGCGGTTGCGTCTCCCCTCTCCTTATATATAATATAAAGGTGTAACTATATATAAAGGTATAGCCTGGAGGAGAAGTCCTCGCCATCCTGTCGCAACTCGGAAAAGATGGGAGCTGTGAATCGCAAAAAACAAGTGGGTGGGGCAATGTGTTCTTGTTGTAACTCGTGCCGGGGAGCAGTGGTTTGGATGGAAAACGTTGTGCCATGAGAAAGTTTTATATAAAAATACGTGGTAAAATGAATAAAATGTTGTACCTTTGTCGCCCGATTGGCTACATCCACTCGGATGCGACCAAAAAAATGGAAAGAAAATGGGTAAGTTTGACAGTTATAAGATAGACCTGCGAGGGATGAAAGAGGTGGATGCCTCTTACGACTTGAGTGTCGATAACGAGTTCTTTGCCCATATTGACGGCCCCGAGGTGCAGAAGGGCAAGGTGCAGGTGGCGCTCGACGTACACCGCAGTGTCGATACCTACGAGATGAATTTCGTGCTCGACGGTGTGGTAGTGGTTAGTTGCGACCGTTGTCTCGACGAGATGGACCTTGACATACACACTACGGGCAAGTTGCAGGTAAAGCTGGGTGCCGACTATGGTGAGCAGGGCGATGTGGTGATTATCCCCGAGGCTGAGGGAGTCATCAATGTGGCTTGGTACATCTACGAGTTCGTGGCGCTGGCAATCCCGATGAAGCACGTACATGCTCCAGGCAAATGCAACAAAGAGATGTCCGGCAAGCTGAGCAAGCATTTGCTGCGCTCGACCGATGATGAAGACTTCGGCGGAGAGGCAATCACGTTCGGCAATGAGACGGACGAAGCGGAAACCCCAGTGGATCCGCGTTGGGAAGGTTTAAAGAAAATAATTAATAATTAAAACTAACAGAAATGGCACATCCTAAAAGAAGACAATCGAAGACCAGAACTGCCAAGAGAAGAACTCACGACAAGGCAGTAGCTCCTACATTGGCCATCTGCCCCAACTGTGGCGAGTGGCATGTATTCCACACTGTATGCGGCGCTTGCGGCTACTATCGTGGAAAGTTGGCTATCGAGAAAGAGGCTGCAGTATAATCTGCGGCACGTTCGATTTAGTTGGGAGTTAGGAATTAGGAGTTAGGAGTTACATGCTCCGTCAAACCTAAATTCCTAACTCCTAACTTTATTTTAATTCTTGGATACAGTTGAGGGGGCTCCTAACTCCTCATTCCTAACTCCTAACTCCTAATTATTAAACCCGTGCACAAAGCAGGATTCGTAAATATCGTGGGCAACCCCAATGTGGGTAAGTCGACACTGATGAACAAGTTTGTCGGTGAACGCATATCCATTGCCACCTTCAAGGCGCAGACTACGCGTCACCGCATCATGGGAATCGTGAATACGGACGACATGCAGATCGTATTCTCCGACACGCCCGGCGTACTCAAGCCTAACTATAAGTTGCAGGAGTCAATGCTGCAGTTCTCCGAGTCGGCGTTGCAGGATGCCGATGTTCTCGTCTACGTCACCGACGTGGTGGAGAAGATCGACAAGAACCAGGACTTCTTGCAGAAGGTGCAGCGCATGGACGTTCCCATCCTGTTGCTCATCAACAAGATTGACATGAGCAATCAGAAGGAGCTTACCGCCCTCGTTGAGGAGTGGCACGAACTGTTGCCGCAGGCGGAGATTATTCCCATCTCGGCATCGAACAACTTCAATGTTGATGTAGTGCTACGCCGCATCAAGGATCTGTTGCCCGACAGTCCGCCCTTTTTCGACAAGGACCAGCTGACGGACAAACCCGCCCGTTTCTTCGTCACCGAGATTATCCGTGAAAAGATTCTCCTCTACTACGATAAGGAGATACCTTACTCCTGTGAGGTGAGCGTGGAGCAGTTCAAGGAGACGGAGAAGAACATCCACATCAATGCAGTGATTTATGTGGAGCGCGAGTCGCAGAAGGGCATCATCATTGGCAACCAGGGCAAGGCGCTGAAGAAGGTGATGACCGAGGCACGCCGCTCTTTGGAGCAGTTCTTCGGCAAGAGCATATACCTCGAAACCTTTGTGAAAGTAGATAAGGATTGGCGCAACTCGGACAAGGAGCTGCGTAGCTTTGGATATAACCTTGAATAAAATTAGGAGTTAGGAATTAGGAGTTGAAACTCCACGAAGCCCACCGCGGCACTAAAAATTCCTAACTCCTAATTCCTAATTTAGTAAGAAATGGGAAACTTAGTAGCTATCGTAGGACGCCCCAATGTGGGCAAGTCCACACTGTTTAACCGCTTCACACAGACGCGCCATGCTATCGTGGCTGATGAAGCTGGCACTACGCGCGACCGCCAGTACGGCAAGTGCGAATGGACGGGGCGCGAGTTCTCAATCGTCGACACTGGCGGTTGGGTAGTCAACTCCGATGACATCTTCGAAGAGGAAATCCGCAAGCAGGTGCTCATCGCCGTGGAGGAGGCCGATGTGGTGCTCTTTCTCGTCGACGTGCAGAACGGTGTCACTGACCTCGACATGCAGGTGGCCTCCATCCTGCGCCGTTCGAAGACGCCCGTCATCCTCGTGTCCAACAAGACCGACAACTACGATCTGCAGTACAATGCCGCCGAGTTCTATTCGCTCGGTCTGGGCGACCCCTTCTGCGTATCGGCACTTACGGGTAGCGGCACGGGTGACCTGCTCGACATGGTCGTCGAGAAACTGCCTGCACCTACCCCCGACGAAGCCGAAGAGGAGATCCCCCGCTTTGCTGTCGTGGGTCGTCCGAATGTGGGCAAGAGCTCTATCGTGAATGCCTTCATCGGCGAGGACCGCAACATCGTGACCAATATCGCCGGCACTACGCGCGACTCTATCTATACACGCTATACGAAGTTCGGCTTCGACTTCTACCTCGTCGATACCGCCGGTATCCGCAAGAAGGGCAAGGTGAACGAGGACCTTGAATTCTACTCCGTGATGCGCTCTATCCGCGCCATCGAGAATGCCGACGTATGTATACTCATGCTCGATGCCACACGCGGACTCGAGAGTCAGGACCTCAACATCTACTCCCTTGTGCAGCGCAACCAGAAGGGCCTTGTGGTAGTTATCAATAAGTGGGACCTCGTGGAGGACAAGAGCACCAAGGCGATGAAGTACTTCGAAGACACCATCCGTGAGCGCTTTGCCCCCTTCACCGACTTCCCCATCGTGTTTGCCTCGGCACTCACCAAGCAGCGCATCTTCAAGGTGCTCGAGCTGGCCAAGGAGACCTACCTCAACCGCAACAACAAGGTGTCTACTGCGAAGCTCAACGAGGAGATGCTGCCCATCATCGAGGCCACGCCGCCCCCATCAAACAAGGGTAAGTATATCAAGATTAAGTATTGCATGCAGCTGCCTGGCACACGAGTGCCCTCATTCGTGTTCTTCGCCAACCTGCCGCAGTATGTGAAGGAACCCTACAAGCGCTTCCTCGAAAACAAGATTCGCGAGCGCTGGAACTTCACGGGTACTCCGATTAATATATATATACGTCAGAAGTGATATGAATCTACAATAAAAGGGGAGGGGGTGACTTTGCAAAGTCAGCCCCTCCCTTTCTTTGCCTTTCCGGTTAACGATTTTATGGGCAATGACCCTCGGTTTTCCATGAATGAATGTTAAAATAGCTTCAGTTTGCCGAAAAACAGATTGTTTTTATTGTTCTTCAATAAATTGTTTATATCTTTGCATCGTTAAACGATAAAAACTTATTGAATTATGAGAACTAATCTTTCAAAACGAATGTCGGTAGTTACCGGTTTTGTGATCTTTTTCGGAGTGTTGAACATATTGTTATTATTGGCGAAAGCAGAGAATGCGGTGGGCATTTGGAGTAATCCTTTGGGCAAATGGAATGAAGAGTGGTATGCTTGGAAAGTACTTATTCTCGCAGGGTATGTTATCTTTGGCCTTATAGTAAACATACTCACCATGGTGTTTATGCTCAACTCCATCAAGCTAATCAAATGCGGCGAGTTTTTCTCAAAGCGTAACGCTAATATTATATGGTGGTCGGCACCTGTATATTTTCTTTCAGGTCTATGCGCCAATAATTTCCCCATAATTTATGGCGCTCCACTCTTTATGGTCTATCCCAACACATTCTTTACTCCCCTTCTGCTCATCGGTGTTGCGATAATCTATTCAGCAGGTGTCCGTCTGAGCGAAGAGAACCGCTTGACGGTGTAATGTCTGCATTGTATCACCATTAAAAGAATATCGATATGTCAATTATAGTAAATGTAGATGTGATGCTCGCCAAGCGCAAGATGACCTCGGGCGAGCTGGCCGAGAAGGTAGGCATTACCGCCGCCAACCTCTCCATCCTCAAGACGGGCAAGGCGCGTGCCATCCGCTTCTCTACCCTCGATGCTATATGCAAGGCGCTCGACTGCCAGCCGGGCGATATACTCGAGTATCGCAGCGGGAAATAATCTCCCCGATATAGTAGAGTCAATTAATTTTCATTGCAAATCGGGTATACCCTCGAAGTAAATTGAGTATACCCAACAGAGAAAAAGGGTCTGCCCAATAAAAAAATCGGGTAGGCCCATTTGGGGTGTTAGGGATGCATTTTATGCGGTATGTACAGGTGACAGGAGTAATAAAAGTTTATTTTTGGGCTGGCATTGGCACGAGGAAAATCATACATAGGGTGGATTATTGTACATCTGTTCAGGCAAACGTGTACGATTTTGAACCTCGTTCGGCGAATATCGCAGTGCCAATGCCAGCCCAAAAATAAACTTTTTACTCCTGGATGGAGTCTCTGCAGTCTACTCAGGGGGCTTTGCTTTTCGGTGTTTGGTTCTCTCTGTATGAGGAATCGGACAAAGAGATTTCTCCTCGTCTCTTTGTCCGATTCAAAAAAACTCTTTGTCCGATTTTCTTGCCAGACGGCTCCGTTCTGAAGTCTTAATATTGTTCCTTCTCGTTGGGGAAGTCGCCGCTCTTCACGTCCTCCACATAGTGCCCTACGGCATCGGTGACTACGGTGAAGAGGTCGGCATAACGGCGCAGGAAACGGGGGCTGAAGTCGTTGGTCATACCCAGCATGTCTGTCACCACCAGCACTTGTCCGTCGACACCGCCGCCGGCTCCGATACCGATGATGGGGATGGTGAGTTCACGGGCCACACGCTCGGCGAGAGTCGCGGGAATCTTCTCCAACACGATGGCGAAGCAACCTGCCTCTTCGAGTAGGTGGGCATCGTGGATGAGCTTCTCGGCCTCGGCATCCTCCTTGGCGCGCACGGCATAGGTGCCGAACTTGTTTATCGACTGGGGCATCAAGCCCAGATGTCCCATCACGGGGATGCCGGCTGCCAGGATACGCTTCACCGAAGGAAGTATCTCTTCACCGCCTTCGAGCTTGAGGGCATCGGCGTGGGTGATCTTCATCATGTGGATGGCATTGTTCACCGCCTCGATATCGCTGGCCTGATAGGTCCCGAAGGGCATGTCCACTACCACGAGGGCGCGCTGTACGGCTTTCACTACCGACTTGCCATGATAGATCATCTGGTCGAGGGTGATGGGGAGGGTGGTGACGTTGCCTGCCATGACGTTCGATGCCGAGTCGCCTACGAGGATAACGTCGACGCCTGCGCGGTCTACGAGTGAGGCCATGGTGTAGTCGTATGAGGTGAGCATGGAAATCTTCTCTCCGCGCTGTTTCATCTCGGATAGTCGGTGGGTAGTCACCTTGCGTTTGTCATCGCTGATGTATGCCATAATATGTGGTTGTTAGTCCTGTAAAAATGAAAAAGGAAACACTTGATGTGTCTCCTTTTTTTAAGTGGTGCCACCAGGAATCGAACCGGGGACACAAGGATTTTCAGTCCTTTGCTCTACCAACTGAGCTATGGCACCTCCTTGATTTCGCGTGCAAAGGTAGTGCTTATTTTGGAATCTACAAAGGGAAAAACGAAAAAAATGCGAAATTTCAGTGTATTTTGTCTATGGAGAATAGAAAGACAGGTCTGCCAATGCTGGCAGACCTGTCTGTGTAGTTGTTATCGCTTTACTTGACCCATACCTTGCGGCCGTCCGAGGTGATGTAGATGCCCGATATGGGGTGGGCAACACGATTGCCTCGCAGGTCGTAGAAGATGATGGGCTTGGCGGGCCCGGCGACATTGTCGATGCCTGCAGGCACATCGATATGGAATGTCAAGGCTGATGCACTGCTCTCGCTCGTGTAGTAGGCGCTGTTTGCCGGAATGGTGCCGGAGGTGGCAGTACGTTTCTTGAAGGCAGACTCACCGTTGGGGAGGTAGATGTTGCTTCCACTGACGTTGCGTGGTCGCAGTACGCCCTGCAGGTGGTTAGTATAGTCGTAGTTGACACTCTTCTCAGTAGCTGTGAGGCTATAGTTGCCCTTTTCGCCGATGAGGATAGAGGCACTGTTGGCGGGTACAAGGTTGCCGGCATAGGGATGGATGACCATGCACTCAACGCCTTCGAGCACGGCTACGGTGTCGGCGTAGTAGCCGGTGAGCCCCTCAGGAAGGGTGACGCTGAAGGGGAGGTTGATGGTAGTGTAGGCATTGTCGCCGATGGTCACGCCGTACTCGGCGGGTTCGATGTACCAGAGCGATGCGGCTGCATCGGCGGTCCAGGGTACGAGACGGACGTTGTCGCCAGCGAGGTGGAGGCCTACGTTGCCGCCCGTCTTGTTGGTGCAGACGATGGAACTCTTACCGTTGGAGCGGGCAGTGACGGTCCAGATACCTGCAGCAGTAGTGTCGGTGGTCACGACAGGTTGTGTCTCATTGGCTCCGAGCGGGCCGAGGTAGTACTCGAAGTTGCCGTTATAGAGGAAGTACTTGCCCTCATGGGCTGTGGGGGCGAAAGAGAAGTACTGGTCGGCATTGGTAGTGCTCGATGCGGTGGCCTTTACGCGCTCGGCTTCGGGCTGCAGGTAGAGCGTGGCGTTGGAACGCTCGGTGTTGCGGATGCGGTACCATGCGCCAGGAACCAATTTGATGGCAGGGGCATTGATGATGGCATCGTTGATGTCTTCGTAGGTCTCTTGTGAGGGCGATGCGGTGTAGGCGGAAAGGGCGGCATTGATTTGTTCCTCGGCCTCGGGGTAGAGGCAGCCTACGTAGTTGCCTGCACCCAACTCCACAGTAGAAAGCTTGGCGTCGACACCTTCGGTGATGAAGGCACGGCTGTCGAGTTCGGGATAGTAGGTGTAGGCGCTGTCGGTAATCTGCTCCAAAGAGTAGTTCTTGTATACGATGGTGTATCCGCCGCCGTTGGTACCGTAGGTGTCCTCCTCGTAGAGGAAGGCAAGAGTACTGTCGGCTTGCCAGCAGAGGGTAGAGTATGCCGAGCTGAGGTAGCTGGCTTGATGGCGGCCGTCCCAATCCTTGGCAAGGTTGGCAGGAGTGACGAAGTCGGCCAGGCTCTCCAACTCCTTATAATAGATGCCTACATTGGCGCGTCCTGAGCCGAAGGGTACGGACTGGAGTTGCAGGTATACGGGCTTGCCGTCGGCTACACGCTTGGCCGGCACGTTGATGATCTCACCGTTGGTGGAGTTGCTGATGGCAGTGGTACCGTTGTTGGAGTTGCCCGAGAAGCTGTGCGTGCCCCAGCTTCCCTCGGCTTTCTTGCTGTCGGTGTAGGAGAAGATGTTGTAGTAGCGTCCGCCGCTGACACGGGAGCTCACGAGTACCGAGCCGTCGGGGAGTTCGTCGGCCTTGGGCTCATCGGCGCCACTGGGGATGGGGGCCACGTTGGGGTCGCCGAGGATGGTCCATTTCTCACCGAAGTCATCGGAGTAGAGCACGAAGTTGACGTGTGTGCCGTTGACATCCTTCACCAGTACGGAGCAGTAGATGCGGTAGTAGTCGCCTACCTTGATGTATTTGCTCTGTGAAATCTTGCCTGAACCGACGAACATGGCGCGAACGGGACCGTAAGGGGTGTTGTCGAGCTGTGAGTAGATGCTCTCGGAGCGGTCTACAGGCTCGCTCCAGGTCTTGCCATAGTCGTTGCTGTAGAAGTGGGCGATACCCTGATGGTTGTTGCGCTGGCCGTTGGGGAAGGAGACGTTGCCCGAGCAGCTGATGACGAGTACGCGGCTGCTCTCGCGGTCGGCCACGATGCAGGGGTCGCCAAAACCGACGTACATCTGACCCGGGGTGGAGACGCCTGCGGCTCCCCGTCCTTCGACGATGGGGAAGATGTCGCCCCAGGTCTTGCCGTTGTCGTGGCTGATGCGGGCATGGAGGTCGATGCGTCCGTTGTTGGCCATACCGATGTCGGCACGGCTGTGGCGGTAGTCGGCAACAGCGATGAGGTCACCGTTGGATGCGGTGGCGATGGCGGGGATACGGTAGGGGATAGCTGCCGAGGTGGGGGTGGGGAATACCTCGAACTGCGGTTCGGGAGTGATGGAGGCCCGCTTGAGCATGACGGTGAAGTTGGTGAAGGTAATGCCCTTGTTGGCTCCTGACTGGGTGAAGGTGGCCACGCGTTCTTCGAGCTCAGTTACCTCGATGTGCTGTACGGTTGCTGATGAGGTATAGCTCTTGCCTTTCACGTTGAGGGTGAGCGAGTAGCTGGTGTCACCGTCGGTATTGGCAAAGTCGAAGCTGTAGCCCGCTACGATGAAGTCCTCGGGAGCTGTGAGGGTGTAGGTTGAGCTTCCTGATGTGCCCGAGTAGCCTGCGATGTTGTCGCCCGAGGAGGTCATGTTGTTGACGCCGGTACTGATGCTGAAGCCCTGGACCTGTGAGCTCTCCCATTTGGAGTGCCATGTGCCGCCGGAGTTGCTGGCGGTGAATGTTCCTGTCGATAGCAGTACCTGCAGTGAAGTCTCGGCGAGGGCTATCTGCAGGGTGGAACCGGCATCGGCACCGCCTGTCCAGAAGGCCAGCTTGCCGTTGCCGCCAAAGTTGTTCACCTTATGGGTGGTGCCATGAAGCTGCATGAAGTATCCCTCTACGTTACTGATCTTGTCGGATGCGAGGAAGTCCCATGCAGCGATGTGCCCTGCGGGGAGCGTGGCTACGTCGCAGAGGACAGGGTAGGTGTTGGCACCCTGTGCATCCATCGTTGATGGAGAGGCTAACACTTTGCCTGGGCCGGCTTGCTTATTATAAATGGTGTAGCCGCTGGTCTCGTTGCCCACAAAGCACCAGAGGTCTTTGGCTTCATACTGTGTGGTGGCGCGGCCTATGCTGATGTATGCAGCGCCTGCATTGTCGGCCAGCACGGCACCACCCACGCCAAGGCGCATTGTATACCAGGAGGTGTTGGCGGCAAACTGGCCGTCAGTAACTGTTGTTGTCACGAAAGGGGTTGCCCATAAAGTTGCAGTAGCAAAGAAAGTGAGCAATGCGGTAAGGAGTCTTTCTCTTTTCATGTGTGTAATGTAATGGATTAAATAAAATAATTAGGGTTGTCTCTATTCGGTCAGCGCCTGCCATCCTTGGGCCTTCAACTCCATTTCTCCGCCATCACGGGTGATGAGCATACAGCCGAGTTCGGGCTTGGTGATGTGTCCGATGAGGCGCACGTCCTTAAGCTTGCTCACCTTGTCGTAGTCGGTCAAGGGAACAGTGAACAGCAGTTCATAGTCTTCACCTCCGTTGAGGGCACAGGTGCTGACGTTCATGTTGAACTCTTCGGCCATGACGGCTGTCTGATAGTCGAGCGGGATGTGCTCCTCGTAGACACGGCAGCCTGTGCCGCTCTGCTTACAGATGTGCATCAGCTCTGAGGAGAGACCGTCAGAGATGTCCATCATAGCAGTGGGGCGGATGCCGGCATCGGCCAAAGCGGAAATGATGTCGCGACGTGCCTCGGGCTTGAGCTGGCGCTCAAGCAGGTATTCCTTGCCTGCGAAGTCGGGCTGTACGCCATCACTCTCGCCCATGAAGACATTCTTTTCACGCTCAAGCAGTTGCAGACCCATATAGGCTGCACCGAGATTACCCGATACGCAGATGAGGTCGGTCTCGTGAGCGCCATTGCGGTAGACTACCTGATCCTTGGCGGCGTCGCCTATGGCGGTGATACTGATGGCAAGACCGGTGAGCGAGGAGGTGGTGTCGCCACCGACAATATCTACATGGTGTGCCTCGCAGGCCAGACGCATACCGGCATACAGCTCCTCCATGTCTTCCACGCCGAAGCGCTTGCTGATGGCCAGCGATACGGTAATCTGGCGGGGCGTGCCGTTCATGGCATAGATGTCGGAGAGGTTCACCATCACGGCCTTGTAGCCGAGATGCTTGAGAGGTACATAGGTGAGGTCAAAGTGTACGCCCTCCATGAGCAGGTCAGTGGTTACAAGTACTTGCTTGTCGGGGTACTCCAATACGGCGCAGTCATCGCCGATACCATACTTGGAGGAGGCGTTCTCTAACTTGATGCTCTCTGTGAGGTGGCGGATGAGGCCAAACTCACCGAGGGTGGATATGGGGGTCTTTTTCTCTGTGTCCATGTTGCTGTTTCTTTTTCATGTGTCATTCTGAACGTAGTGAAGAATCTCGCAAAGTTTCTTGCAGTATAAATCTCTGTCCTTGCGCGGGATCCTTCGTTGCACTCAGGATGACATGAACGGAACTTTAGTTTGCTCTGTTAATCAACTCACGCATAATCTCAGTCATGAGAGGCTGTGCCTTATCGGCTGCGGCCTGTACCTCTTCATGGGTAACCTCGACAATCTTACCCTCTACGCCAAGGTCGGTGATTACGGACATGCCGAACACCTGGATGCCGCAATGCTTGGCCACGATGACCTCAGGTACGGTACTCATGCCTACGGCGTCGCCACCGATGGTGCGGTAGTAGCGGTATTCGGCGGGGGTCTCGAAAGTAGGGCCGCTGACACCGACGTATACGCCCTCGACTATGCGAATATTCTTTTCTTTGGCTACCTCCTTGGCCTTGGCAATAAGCTGGCGGCAGTAAGGCTCGCTCATGTCTGGGAAGCGAGGGCCGTAGTCGATGTTTCTGCCGCGGAGCGGATGCTCGGGGAAGGTGTTGATATGGTCGGTGATGATCATCAGGTCGCCGATCTCGAAGTCAGGGTTCATGCCGCCGGCTGCATTGGATACGAAGAGAGTCTTGATGCCTAACTCACGCATTACACGGACGGGGAAGGTGACCTCCTTCATGGAGTAGCCCTCGTAATAGTGGAAGCGGCCCTGCATGGCCATGATTTCCTTGCCTCCAAGTTTGCCGAAAATGAGTTTGCCGCAATGGCCTTCCACGGTAGAAACAGGGAAGTGGGGGATGTCTTCATATTTGATTTCGTACTTGTCGGTAATCTCACCGACAAGGCTGCCCAATCCCGTGCCGAGGATGATGGCGGTCTTAGGACTTGTGTGTATCCGTTTTCTGATGAACGATGCGGTTTCTTGAATTTTTGCTAACATAGTCAGTGATGTAGTTGTCGAATGATTCCTGTTGGTCTTGTAGGAACTCTACTTTGATGGGGAGGATATATAGGTTGTTCGTTATGGTCTTGTCAAGTGAGTAGGTACTCAGTCGGGCAGCATCTTTTTCGGTGGTGATGATGAGTTTGCTCTCTGCCTCTATAGAAGCGAACGTATTGCTGATAGCTTTCAATTCGGATTGCGAGAAGCTATGGTGGTCGCCATACTCCATGTGGATGATGTGTCCGGTGCGTTCACGCAACTTTTCTACCAATGGCATAGCCGAGGCAATGCCTGTAACTAAAAGGATATGTGTCTGCCCAGACAGCGAAGAGAGCGCCTTTTGTTTGTGTGGTGCGTTGAAAGCTCTCAGATCGCCATAGCTGAACGTGGTGAAGAACAGTCGTTGGTAGGGACGTAGGTCCAGGTTCTTGGTGACGATGCGGAAATCGATGGGCTTGATGTCTGTCGGACATTTGGTGACAATGATGACGTGGGCGCGGTGGAGGCTTGAAGCCGGTTCGCGTAGCATACCCGTAGGCAGCAGCGCATCCTCGTATATGGGGCGGTTATAGTCCATCAACACAATGTTGATGCCTGGTCTCACATAACGATGTTGGAAGGCATCGTCAAGCAGGATCACTTCTACGTCTCTCGAGACTTTCTCTTTGCATAGCTTGTGTATGCCGTGCCGTCGGTCGGCATCGACGGCCACATGTATGTCGGGGTATTTTGTCTTTATCTGATAGGGCTCGTCACCAATTTCCTTGGCTGAGCTGTTGGATGTTGCCAGATGGAACCCTTTGCTTTTGCGCTTGTAGCCACGGCTCAGCAGAGCCACCTTGTATTTCTCCTTGAGCAGGCCGATGAGGTATTCGGAGTGTGGGGTTTTGCCCGTTCCGCCTACAGTCAGGTTGCCTACAGAGATAACTGGTATATCAAACTCTTCGGAGGGGAGAATCTTCCAGTCGAAAAGTCTGTTGCGCACTCCCGTTGCCATCCTATATATAAAGGTAAGGGGAGCCAATGACCAATGTCGCCTGACAGGGCTTTCGTTCATAAGCGCTTTAGCTGACTATACTTCTGCAAAGGTATGTTTTTGGATTGAATTCTCCTACGATACCCGTGATTATTTTGTTATAAAATGTTATAGACGGTCGGGATGACTTTGCCTTGAACCATAAAAAATAATTTTTTTTGAAGAATAATTGCGTTTTTTATGGTTGCAAAGAAAAAAAACAATACTTTTGTGCTGAAAATGGCGCGGAATAGAGAATTTATTCGTATTTTGTGCCCGTTTCCCAAGAATGTGTCGCGGTGCGATACCATTGGAAAGGTGCTCGAGTGGTTGAAGAGGCACGCCTGGAAAGCGTGTATACGTCAAAAGCGTATCAGGGGTTCGAATCCCCTTCTTTCCGCAGTTGAGAATTTTTAGTAACAAATAATAATAATAGTATTAATTAAAAGTAACACACAATGAAAAAGTTTTTTGCAGTATTTGCAATGTTCGGAATCCTTTCATTTGGATTGTCACAGAATGTAGTTGCTCAGAATGAGGTAGCTGCACAGACAGAAACAGTTGACACAGCAGCCGTTGACACAGCTGCCGTAGATTCGGCTGCCGTAGAAGCTCCCGCCGAGGTTGTTCCCGTTGAGGAAGAGACCGTAGGTATGCACAAGGCTCTTAAGACAAAGTTTATTGAGGGTGATGCAAGCTTCATGTCATTGGTTGCTATCGCATTGGTACTTGGTTTGGCTTTCTGTATCGAGCGTATTATCTATCTGAGCCTTGCTGAGGTGAACACAAAGAAGCTCATGGCAGCTATCGAGGCAGCTTTGGCTAAGGGTGATGTAGAAGGTGCTAAGGATATTTGCCGCAACACTCGCGGTCCTGTAGCTTCTATCTGCTACCAGGGCCTGTTGCGCATCGATGAAGGTCTTGATGTTGTTGAGCGTTCGGTCGTTTCTTACGGTGGCGTTCAGTCTGCTGCTCTTGAGAAGAACTGCTCATGGGTGACTCTCTTCATCGCTATGGCTCCCTCACTCGGATTCTTGGGTACTGTGATTGGTATGGTTATGGCGTTCGACGACATCCAGAAGGCTGGTGATATTAGCCCGACCGTTGTTGCCGGTGGTATGAAGGTGGCCTTGATCACCACTATCTTCGGTATTATCGTTGCTCTTGTGCTTCAGGTATTCTACAACTTCATACTTTCTACGATTGAGGCTCTTACCACTTATATGGAAGACTCTTCTATCACACTCTTGGATTTGATCA